>DASQ01000096.1 GCA_002503885.1 Methanoculleus marisnigri
CAACGTCAGCAGTTCAAAGTAACTCTTGTACGCCTCTTCAACGGACTTGAGGGTCTGCTGAGCGGTGTCGCTGTGCAGCAATCCGTAGTTTTCGTTCGGCTTTGACTGCACGTAGGTGCTGCACTCTTTGTAGGGGAAATCCTTCTTCCGGGTGTAGGGAAGGTAGGATCCGACCAGGATGTCAACCCCCGAGGTAAGATCCGGCCGGAGGCCCAGAAGGATCTGACGGTTCTCCCGGTGCGTCGCATAGTGCTGCCGGACGTTGTACAGTCCTACGTTGTACATGCTCTTGGCATGGTACGCGAGCGTGTCGAGGATCCAGAACGTCTTCTGGGGAAGGCGCAGATAGTTGCTGACGACTCGCAGTGCCATTATCTCTTATCTTTGGGACTCATCTGTCTATAAGGTAACCCCCGCGGGGCGAACGTGTACGGGGCTTGATGCGGGCAATTCCTCCCCCGGTTGAAACCGGGGGTCTCCTTGCCCGACGTGCTTATGAAGCATTCCATCCTGAGTGCTGCAAGAGACTCTTACCATCTACCATACCCCCAATATTTTCGAGGATCTCCCTGAATCCCATTGAAAAACATTCTTGAGACAGGGGGGCAATCTATATATCCGATAATGGATATGCATGATGCAGAACCCAATGGAGAGCGCTGATCAAAATGGATGGAAACCTACAGATGAAACAGAAGATCAGCTCCGCTATCTCTTCTGGCGATCTGCGTGAGCTTGAAAAGGTAGTTTCGGACATATCGGAGACCCAGACGAGGAAGGAGAAGAAATCACTTTACGAGCAGATGAATGCCGCCCTGGTCGAAGCGGCGTTCGACGAAGCCCAGCCCGAACTCTTAAGCCAGCTCGTCGAACCGACCAGGGAAGAGATATTCGCCCTCGCCAGGCGTGCGGCCACGCTCTATAGTGAGAACAAGGATGAAGCATGGTTCTCTGCAATATTTACCCTGGTGGACAAACTCGACCGTAAGAGCCACCAGTCCGATATCCTCGCCGGGATCTCCCGCGATCTGGTCCAGGCCGGGGTCGATACCGGCGACATCCACTATATTGAGAGAGGAGGAGAAGCCTTCGATAAGATCAGCATCCGTAAATACCGCTCAGCAATCCTCTCCGAGATCATCCCGCTCTTCATCCAATACGGACAGAAACACCACAACGTCGACATCATGCAGTATGCCCTCCAGATGCTCCCCGAGATCGGCGACATATCAAGACAATCACAACTCCACGCCGACGTTGCCCGGGCGATCGCCGGCTCCGGCATTGAGTCGGGTAATATCAGCCTGGTGATCAGCGGACTTTCGAGCGCTACCGAGATCAACCAGAAGATCCGGCGCACCAACTCGATCGCCGACATCGTGGATGCCGCCTGGAAATCCTCGCTGAAGAAGGAGATCTCCGATGTCGAGCAGATCATAGACTCCCTCCCGGATCTCCCCGAAGAGCGGCTCACCGAGGTCCTCGCGATCCTGACCGAGCAGCTCCTTGACCGGCAGCGGGACAAAAAACAGGTATACACCAAACTGCTCAGGATCGACGACGAAAAACTGTGGGCGGGCCAGACCCTTGTCCTTGAACTCTTGAAAAAGGCAGAGCGGAGTGGCGAACGCTGGTTCCTCGAGAAGGCGTTCGAGTTCAATGCCCGGGGCGTGGGAGAGACCCAACTCCCCATCGAGGAGATCGTCCTCTCCGGGATTGCAGTCGTCGAGAAGAGCGGTAACCCGACCGTTCTCCTCGACATTACACCGTTGATCGACGAGTCCTGTGATGCCGCGAAGGCGGCCCAGCTCTACCGGCAGATCACCGACGCACTCTCCCGGATGGGCGACTTCTACCACGCGATCGAGGTTATGAAGAAGGCTAGCGCCAGCACGCAGAGGATCAACGCCCAATTTTTCGATACCAGTGTCCGCCTGATCAAGGAGGGTGTCCGGCGTGACGAGATCAAACTCGTCCGTGAGAACATCCTCGCCACACTGGATATCGATATTGCCGACTCGCTGGTACACCAGGCGGTGACCGACTTCTGCAAGGAGTACGACTTTGACGAAGTCGTCAGGCATATACCGGCCATAAAGGAGCTCGCAGGATCGCACCGTGCACAGGACCCCCTGCTCCTTGAATGCAACACCATCCTGATCGAGCGGGGGTTCGTCCGCCAGAACGACCCGTCGGCCCTCGTGGATCTGGTGAGCCAGATCGAAGAGCAGGCCCTGCGCGAGCAGGCAATCTCGACCATCGCCGTCGAGATGGCACGGATCGGCGTCTCCCGGAAAGACCGGGACCTCCTCCGGCATGCGACCGCCCTCACCTGCGAAATCATGGATCAGCAGGCACGGGCCGAGGCGATGGGCGGCATCGTGGACCAGGCGGCCGTGCTTGCCGTCGAGGACGGCGACCTCGACCTGCTCCACGGGATGCGGGTCCTCTCCACATCCCTGCTGGAGCGGGACTACTGCCTCTTCGCGATGGGCAAGGTTATCCACGGCCTGATCATGTACGGGATCGAGCAGCTCTCGCTCCGGGCGCTGGATGAGGCAGCCCAGATCCTCTCCCAGATCCGCGACCCGTCCCTGCAGCGGCAGCTGGCCGACCCCCTCATCGAGGGCTACGTCCGGGTCGGGAGCCTGCAGGCGGCAGACCAGCTCTCCCGGGGGAAGGCCCGGATCTTCGACGGCATGATGGAACCATTCGAGATCGCGCTCACCCTCCTCCAGACCAGCGCCCCGCGCGAGGAGATATCGATCAAGATCGCGAGTTACGTCGATATCATGCTCGAGTACACGCAGGTCTATAGAAGCCCGATCTTTGCGGTCCCCATGACGCTCTTCTCCCTGGAGATCGAGGGGGATTACGAACGGACCGCCATGATCCAGAGGATTCTCACCTTCTTCACCAGTTACACAAAGGAGTTCGACTCGGCCGATCCTTATGAGGTGACGGCTTACCTGCTCGAGGGGATCGGGGGGGGAGCGACGACACAGCCGGTCCTCGAGTTGATGTACCGCCTCTTCGAGCACACCGGCGACGTCTATGCGCGCTACTCCGGGATGTACCGGATCGTGAGCGCCTATTCGGTCCTCGGCAACGTTGAGCGGGCCGAGATGATCATCAGGAGGCTCCATGAGACCATCGGCACCATCTCCGAGCCGCCCATCCGTGCGATCATGCTCTCCGACCTCGCCGGACTCATGGCCGGGATCGACCACAGCACAGCCAGAGGCTACCTTGCCGAGGCGCAGGAGACGCTTGAGTTCGTGGGGCAGGAACACGAAGCATTCGTCAGGAAGAACCTGATCTACGCCGCAAGAAGCCTCAGCGCCGTAAGCCACCAGGAGAAGGACGTCGAGTGGGCGATCGGGCAGGTCAGCAGGATCGAGGATCCGGTCGAGTACGTGGATGCTCTCGCGGCGGTCTTTGACATGGTCACCGAACCTGCACAGCGAAAGGATATCCTCTCGGCAATGTGCCACACCGTCGTGAGCATTCCTTCTCCCTATGTGCGGCTCTCGATGCTCTTTGACGTGGCGCAGTTCGCCGAATCCTACGGTGACGAAAAGGAGATTGATGAACTGCTGGAGGGTATGGAGAGAACCGCCGGCTACGTTCAGATCCCGTTCATCACCGCCATGACGCAACAGCGGATGGCCCAGATGCTCTTCTCGTTCTACCGGGCGAGTGGGAAGCCGGCCGCCCAGCAGCGGGCTGCCGATATCGTCTCCACCATCGACGATGACCGGATCCGGTACACCCTGATGGTCCAGCTCGAGCAGGCCATGCCCCAGTCATGGAAGAACACGGTCTACGGCAGGATCCTCGACTGCCGGGACAAGATCCGGAGCGGCGATTACACCACAAAAGACATGGTGACACTCGACCGGGCGATACGGGCGGCACCGGACCGGGCAAAACGGGCGACTTACTACACCGAGCTCTACCTCATTGCCAGGAACGCAGGACAGCATGAGGTTGCGGACAGGATGCTCCTCTGTGCGCTCGAAGAGGCACGGATCATCAGGCCGCTCTCGCGGCGGGCCTTTGTGCTCGGTGATATGGCGTGCCGGATCTACGCAGAGCGCTATGAAGACCGCTCAAGGGAGGTCCTCGACATGGCTGTGAGCGAAGCCCTCAACATCCGCGACTCGACGCTCCGGGACGAAGTCTACGACGAGCTGGATATGTCCATGCGGATCATCCAGGAGCACTGGCTGTGAAGACGATCGAGATCAGGATCTCAGGAAGGGTGCAGGGTGTCGGGTTTCGTGCGTGCATCAAGAGGATCGCCACCAACCTCGGCGTCGGCGGCGAGGCGATGAACCTCCCTGACGGGAGGGTGCTCATCACCGCAACCGCCGAACCCGTCATCCTCGACAAGTTCGTCTCCATGCTTTACGGGTGCCCCCGGGTCGTCGTCAGGGATCTTATCCAGCAGGAGATCCCCCCTGCCGCCTACCCCGAGTTCACCATCCAGCGGGGCAGTTACCAGTACAGCACGTGAAATTCGGCGTTCGTGAGGAGCGCATCCCGCAGGATGCGCACCTGAGCATCGATACGCGACTGGTCGATGGAGTCGCGGAGCGCCGCGACCAGCCGGGCCGAGAGGTTCCCATCAAGATAGCATCTCTTTTCGCCGCATTCATAGTCCCCGTCCGAGACCTCGTCCCGGGCAAACCGGAGGACGGCACGGTCCACCATCGTCGCTTTCTGCGGTTCGATGAGGTCGTGGACGAAGCTCCCGGCCCCCTCGTGAAGCATGCCGAGGTCGGGGTCGAGGTGGGCACCGATCATTGAGACGCAACAGTTGCCGTAGAGCATCGCGTATCCGAGCGAGAACATGGCATTGACGGGGTCGAGGTAAGGGCGGCTCGTCCTGCGCCGGAACCCGAGTCCCGGCGGAAGTGTGCGGGAGAGGATCTCATAGTACATATCAGTGGTCAGGCGGGAGAGCCTCCGGAGCTCCTCCATAGTGACCGCGACCGCGAGTTCCTCCCTGGCCTGGTGGAGGAAATCAAGCTCTCCGGCGTAGAAGATATCCTGTCCGGCGCGGTCGTAGAGTTCCTCAAGGAGGAGAAGCCTCGACTGGAGGCCGGCCGTTGCCAGCGGCTGCGCAAACCGGTGGGGGGCGGCCTGTTCCTGGGCAAGGCGCACCGCCTCGTCCGGCCGGTAGCCGTAGGGATACAGGTATCCGACGGGCGTGCCGTCGATATCGAAGAAGGTGATGGCAGCACCGGCTTTGAGGAGGTTTGTCACCGCCGAGGTGTGCAGGGTATGGCCGCCGACGACCAGGAGGTGCTTCACCGCCTGGAGGGGGTAGCGCCGGGTGGCGCTCCCGTGCGCGATGACCAGTTCCTGTGTCGTCGCTTTGATGTGCCCCCCGTAGCCGAAGACGGGGAGCCAGGGTTCCGTCGCTGTCATCCAATCACTCTGGAAATGAATATAGGGCGGCTTTCGGTGATTAATGCATCGACTCGCCGGATCCAGGGAGATCCTCCCTGTGCAGGACAGGTGGGCGAGGATCCAGACCCAGTCAATATAGTTCAATTAACTTAAGCGAGTTAATTAACTGCAACGTTTTTACACCACCAAATCCCAGTTTAAAATGTTATTTCTCCAGAAAAGGCTCTGGGAAAGATTATGAACTAAAATGGGTTGATTTGATGAACGAAACGAGGAAAACAGTTCAGTACATCCTGTTTGTACTGATGGTATGCTCGCTGCTGGTACTGCCGGCAGCAGGGGAGACGCTCCCCGGCGGGAACGTGAGCCCGGGGGAGAGCACCGTGAATACCACAGTGACCCCTGAAGTGACTGAGACAGAGACGCCAACGGTGATACCGACAGACGAGCCAGGTATGAGATTCGCCGGGACCCTGTCTGAGGGTCCCGTGCTGCTCTTCAACGGGACAGTTGCACTGGCAGCCGGTACGTTCGAGTGCACGGCCTACAGCTCCGACATCTCCTATACGATTCAGAACCGGACCCCGCTCGGGGCACTCCAGGTGGTAGCGGAGCGCGAGGGCTTCACCTACGATGTCACCGATAAGAAGTGGGTGGCAGGCAGCAACGAAGTTCTCCTGCTTGATAACATCGGCGAATACCTGTTCGTAAAGGGCGAGGCCGAGTGGGCCTGCTACGTCAACGGCATCCTCAAGGACGGGTACAGCAACCTCAATGACGCTGTTAACGTTATAGCGCTTGCCGAAGGCGATGAGGTCCTCTTCTGCTACACCAACGACACGACACAGGAGAACGCAACAGCGCTGATCCGGATCGAAGTGACACTGGATGAGTCGCCGGTGACCCCGACACCGACACCGACCCCGTCGGGCTGGAGCATCACGCTCACGGGCGCGACGACGGAGACCGTCGACCAGGACTACTTCGAGGACGGAATCGCCTGCGGGCATGTCGCCACCTACACCGATGAGAACGGAGGCGAGTGGAGCGGCATGCCTCTCTGGTACCTCGTCGGCCTCGTGGACGATGGCCAGGCCCACGGGTCCGGCGCGTTCAACGACGCCCTCGCCGCGCAGGGTTACTCGGTCAAGGTCATCGCCGACGACGGCTACGCGATCAACTTCGAGAGCGCAAGCGTCGCAAAGAACGACGGGATCATCGTCGCAAACACCCTCAACGGCACGGAACTTCCCGAGACCATCGGCGAGAAGAATAAACTCTGCTGGCCGCTCCAGCTCATCGGCCCCGACGTGAGCGCCGGACAGAAGGTCGGCGGCATCGCCTCGATCGAACTCGTCGGCCTCCCCGAACCCTCCGACGAGTGGGAGATCACGCTTTCAGGCGCGTTCAACCGGACGCTCACGCAGGCGGAGTTCGAGGACGGGGTCGAATGCCACGGCAAGAGTTATACCGACGGCAGCACGCAGGTCTGGACCGGCATACCGCTCTGGTATCTGGTGGGCGTCGTCGACGACATGGAGGCCGATGATCACTGGACGCTGAACGACACGCGGGCGGCCGCCGGCTACACCGTGCGGGTGACCGCGAGTGACGGGTTCAACGCCACCTTCAGCAGTGCCGACATCGCCCGGAACGACACCTATCTCGTTGCGGACAAGATGAACGCCGCACCGCTTTCCGCAGATAACGGTGCGCCGCTGAAACTCACCGGCTCCGCCCTGACGTCCGGCAGCCAGAAGATCGGCAGCATCGCGTCGATCACCCTCGAGGGGCTGCCCGACGAGATCACCGAATCGGAGTGGACGCTTGCTCTCGAGGGGCCGAAGGTTGCCGACCTTCTCACCAGGGAAGAGTTTGAAGCCTGCGGCTACCACACGGAGACCTACAACGACGGGGTCAGCACCTGGACCGGTGTCCCGTTGAAGATCCTCTGCGGCTGGGTTGACGACGACGTCATGCATGGTTCGGGAGCCTTCAACACCGGCCTCGCCCAGACCGGCTACACGGTGCTCGTCTCCTCCGGTGGAGAGACTCCCTACAGCAAGGAGTTCACCAGCCAGGAGATCATGGCAAACCCGCTCGACTACATCGTCGCGAGCACGGTCAACGGCACACCGATCACCGGGAGCGCCTACCCGCTCCGCCTCGTCGGTGAGGGAGCGGCCGGGAGCAACAGCGTCGGAAACGTCCAGAAGATCCAGCTCGTCGACTTCCAGGAGCCGGCGGAAGCCCCGTCCGTCCGCATCGTCCGGTACGCTTCAGACGGCGTGACCGTCCTGAACGAAACGACGAAGACAATAGACTGGATGGAGGATAACCTTGAGGTCTACGGTGCACCGAACGGTGTCCGGCTCAGGTTCCAGGGTCCCACCTTCGATCCTGACGACCTCTGGAACCCCGAGGAGGACAAAAACCCCGGTAAAGTCGACGAAGTCGTGAAGGGAACCTCCATCCACGACCTCTGCGACCTCGTGGGAGGGGTCCCCGAAGGAGGCGAGGTCGAACTCATAGCATCCGACGGCTACGAAGCTAAACTCAACTACACCAACCTCTACACGCCGCTCGACCGGCAGGGCGAGGCTATCGTCGCCTGGTGGACAGAGCGGCAGGGCTACTCGCCTGGCTACAGCGACGGCCCGCGCCTCTTCTTCAATACCCCCGACGGCATCTTCGGCGCCGACGACATGCGGGTCTGCCTTGCGGAAGAGTACTGGCACTACTACTGGGCCGACGGCATCCAGTATCCCTCGGCGGCCGGGGTATCCAACAGGAACATCGCAACCATCAAGATCAAGCCGGGTGCACGGGAGGACTGGAACCTCGTCCTGACGGGCGCCATCGATACAACCATCAGCCGGTCCTACTTCGAGTCGGGCAAGGCCTGCGCCATGGGCGGGCACGGCGCGACGTGGACCGATGATCAGGACCAGGTCTGGTCGGGGATGCCGCTCTGGCTCCTCTGCGGCTGGGTCGACGACGCGAACAGCCATGATGCCGGGACAGACCCGTTCAACGACGACCTCGCGGACGCGGGCTACAACGTGACCGTCATCGACTACGGCCCGGACGGCACGAAAGGCACCGATGACGACTTCTCCACCACCTTCAACAGTTCGTTCGTGAAAAGGAACAACAACATCATCGTCGCCGATGAGATCGACGGTGCACCGCTGCCGGCCGACGGCGACAAACCATCCTGGCCGCTGAAACTCGTCGGCACCGCCCTGACCTCCAACAGGCAGAAGGTCGGGAGCATCGACGAGATCGTGCTGGACGGGCTGCCGGTGGTATCCGACGCGACGATCTCCCTTGAAGAGGGCTGGAACTTCGTCTCGACACCGAAGCGGCTTGCCGATGGCAGCAACACATTCGCAGTATTCGATGCGGTAGATACCGCCGATCACTCGATCCAGTTCTACGACGGGCAGGAGCAGAAGTGGAAGCCGATGGCTTCGACAGAGCCCTTCCTGCCGCTCGACGGTGTCTGGGTCTACGCAAACGAGGCCTGCACCGTCCCCCTGACATTCGCCCCTGCTGGCCCCGAGCTCCCGCCCACGAAGGAGCTCGGTAAAGGCTGGAACGCGATTGGCTTCTCGGATACCGTTCCCGAATCCGCGGCGAACACCCTGCTCTCGCTCGGGGAGCACTGGACGACCCTGATCGGCTACGACGCGGAGAACCAGGAGTACGAGGTCTCGATCATCCGCGGTGCCAGTGACAGCCACGGTGAGGAGCGCACGATGCAGCCCACGCAGGGCTACTGGGTCTATACGACTGAGGTAGATACGCTTGCTGCCATCAGTGCCTGAAGGTAAACGGGCGATGCTGCGGTATGGCGCTGTGCTGATCCTCATCCTCGGCCTCGTCGCCGGTGCGGCGGCAGCCGGGGACGCCACCCCCGTTCTGCCTCATGAGTTCTACGGAGGCGTGACTATCGCCGGATCTCCTGCACCGGCCGGGACCGTGATCACCACAACAATCGGTGGGACCGAGTGCGGTTCGGTTCAGACAGTGGATGCCGGACGGTATGGCGATCCCGACCGGCGCCTCGTGGGCCGCCTTGATGTGATGGCTACTGCAGACCAGGAGGGAGCGACGATCACGTTCTACGTCAACGGGGTGGCCGCTCACGAGACCGCGACCTTCGCATCCGGAGCAACGACGGCCCTCGACCTGACCGCAGCGGCCGGGGAGTCCGGCAGCAGCAGCGGCGGGGGAGGGGGCGGATCCTCCTCCAGAGACCCCGGGTCAGAGTTAACCTATGACCCCGACGCTCCCACTACCACCGGGGTATCTACCGGGCGTGCGTCCCTTACGACTTCCACGGCCGGAGTGGTGCTCGAACAGGTGACGGTCAGGACCGAGAATGAGATCGGTGCCGTGACGATACCCGAGGGCACCGTCGCCCGTGACAGAGACGGCAACCCGCTCGGCGAGGTGACCTGCAGCGAGGTCGCTCCGGCCGAGGTCCCGCCGGCCCCGCCGGGAACGACGGTTGCCATCGCGCTCTCATGCGGACCTGCGGGGGCCACGTTCGACCCGCCGGCCGTCCTCACCTACACCCTGTCGGCGGAAGAGTGGGCAAAGATCGGCGAAGATGCGACACTCTCGGTGATGTGGTACAACCCGGAGAGCGGGGGATGGCAGGAGATTGCCGCCACGGTGGACCCCGCCACGCGGACGATCACCGCAGAGGTCTCGCACTTCAGCATCTATGCCCTGGCATGGACCGTCCCGGAGACGGTGGCAGCGGGAGCAGAGGAAACGAGGGCTCCAGCCACGGAACCCGGACCTGCGTTCCCGACCTGGGCGCTGGCCCTCGTAGTCGTGCTGATTGCGGCACTGGCGGCATTCCTCCTCATGAGGAGGAAGTAGCCCCTTTTTTTTACGAATATTGAGGAGCAAAACATGATACCAGCGCGCCGGCGGGGCTGCATCCCGCACCTAATTATCCTCTCGCTCTGTATCCTTCTTGTCGTACCCGTTTCGGCCGGCATGACCACGACGGAGGTGACCGTCACCAAGCTTGCTGCTGACGGCGTGACGGTCCTCAACCAGACGACGGTGGACTGGCAGTGGATGAAAGAGAACCTCCCGATAGTCGGCGATGGAGAGACGACGTATTACACACAGGGCCCGATCTTTGAGGATGCCTGGAATGAGGCCCACCCAGGTGAGACATACGACCCGTGGAACCCGACCGAGGACGTCAACCTGGTCTATAAGGACCACGGGGAGTTCATGGGCACCAACGTTGCGAACCTGCTTGATCTCGTCGGCGGTGCGGAACCCCAGGATAGAGTGAAGTTCGTCGCATCGGACGGGTTGCCGAAAGAGTGGCCTGCGGAGTACATCTACAGCCCCAACGCGAGGCAGGGGCCGTTCTGCCTTGCCTGGTATCACGGGAGCGACATCGGTTACGTGAATCAGGATTTCACCGAAGGGATGCGTCTGTACTTCCTGGGAGAGACGACCAACGCAGACGGCATGCATGTCTGGGGCAACTGGGATATGCATGAATCCTGGGATGAAGAGTACTGGTACTACTATTCCGGGATCTATCCTTCGGCAGCCGGCGTCTCGGTGCAGAACGTCAAAGACATCAAAATTTACAGCGAGGAAGAGCCCACCGGGAGCATACACGTAACCTCGACGCCTTCCGGGGCTGCCGTCTTCATCGACGACGAAGAGACCGGCGACGTGACCCCCTGCACCCTCTCCGGCATCGAGACCGGGAGCCATGCTCTCCGGGTCGAGAAGGAGGGGTTCGCCCGATCCGATGAGGTATGGGTCAACGTCGTGGCGAACGCCGTTGCCGAGGTGGAGTTCAACCTGATTCCGGAGACCGGATCAGGCGGTGGTAGCAGCAGTGGTGGCGGAGGCTCCAGGAACGGGAGCATCGCCATCACCTCAGTCCCGATGAACGCAAGCATCTACCTCGACGGGAATGTGACGGGGTTCTGGACAGATGTGACCCTGGAAGATGTCCCGTCCGGCGAGCATACGATCGAACTCGTGCTGTCGGGTTACCGGAATATCACCCGGACTGTCACCGTCGAGGGAGACGAGTGCAGTCTCCTCGATCTGGTCTTCGAAAACAGCACCACAGGTGAAGCCACCGCCAGAACCGGGAGGATCGTCGTATCCTCGGTCCCGACGAACGCAAGCATCTATCTCGACGGGAACGACACAGGAGCCCAGACTAATGCGACCCTGGAAGTGGTTCCGGTCGGCGAGCATACGATCGATCTTGTGATGCCGGGCTACCGGAACGCAACCAGGACTGTCACCGTCGAGGAGGGCGGGCATATCGCCCTTGATCTGCTTCTCTCCCCGGCAGGCGGTGAAACCGGAGCGAACACCACCACAGGCCGCGATGGACCCGTATCCGGGCACCCGGCGCCGAACAACCCCATTGAGGCTTTCATCGAAGCCGTCCTCACTTTCATGAACGGGTTGCTCTTGTTCTTCGGCATGGGAGAGGGTACGATAGCCCTGCCGGGGCCGGAGAGCACCCCGGTTCCCGGCGAAGATGCGATAACCCCCGTGCCGACCGGCACCCCTGTGCTCCCCGCACCGACGTTGGGTGAGACGCGGAGCATGAAGAACCACTCCGGCGGGCTCTACATCGACTCGTACCCTCCGGGCATGACAATCGTCATCGACAACAAAAAACTGGTCTGGAAGACGCCCCAGGTCGCCTATGGCCTCCGTGAAGGCCTGCACAACATTCAGGTCGAAGAGAGCGCTCCTGATAGGAACAAAGAAGAGTCCGGCTACCGGTTTGAGACCGTCCAGGCCTGGGTTTACCCCGATGCAGTTGCCCCGGTCTTCCTCGACGGCCTGACAACCCAGCGCAAGAAGACCGTCCTGATTGATTCGGAGACCTATCAGGGCGAGAAGTTCACGGTGAACGGGCTCTTCCCGGCCGGCACCATCCCGGGTGATGCCGGGGTCGAAGGCGTAAAGTCCTGGATCACCGTCTTCTGGAACGGAACCTATCGCTCACACGCGATCCCCTCGAGCATCGTGACCGGTGAGACGTACACGGTAGAACCGCTGAGCGAAGATGCTGTTTCGATCAGCATCAGGTCAGGTCCCGAAGGTGCCGCGGTCTTCATCGACGGGTTCTCGACCGGGAAGGTCACGCCATGCAGGGTGGAAGGCCTCTCCCCCGGCCAGCACCGGATCCTGGTCTCGATGCCCGGGTACCTCCCCGCCGAGGAGGTCATCACGATACCGGAGGGATCGGACACCGGCGGTGCCGTCACCTGCACGCTCCGCGAGTATACCCACGGGAACCTCCTCGTCGAGAGCACGGTCCCGGACGCGAAGATCTACCTGTATGGTCGGTACACCGGGGAGAAGACGCCGCACACCTTCGCCGGCATGAACATCGGGACGTACGAGGTCAGGGCCGTCTCGGAGAATGGTTCCGCAACGGTTGAGGACGTGCTGGTGAGGCCGGGGGAGACGACCCGGCGCGTGGTGGTCCTGGAGGATGCCCTGTGAGCCGGTGCCGGAACTCCCGTTTCGTGGCGGCGGCTGCCGTGCTGCTCGCAATTCTCCTCCCCGGGGCATCAGCCGCCGTCGTCTGGGGACCATACGTCACGAACACCAGCGAGAACTCGGCGGTCGTCAGCTGGAGAGTCGTTGAAGAAGCAGAGGGCTGGGTCGAATACGCGCCCGAGGGCGGCGAGACGTACCGCACACCCTCTCCCGGGGCGGGGCCCATCCACCACGTGCTGCTCACGGGCCTTGCACCGGCGACCACCTACCGCTATCGTGTCGGAGCCGGGAACGAGACAACAGGAGACTGCAGGTTTACGACGTTCGGAGACGAAGCGTTCACCTGCATCATATACGGCGATACCCGGGCTCAGAAGCCCTTCTTCACCCAGGCCGAGCGGCACGGTCTGGTGGCGGAGAGGATAGCCGCTGAGGAGGATATTCTCTTCGTCATCCACACCGGCGATTTCATCTGCGAGGAGGAGGAATGGGACGAGTTCTTCGCGGTAGCGGGACCCATGCTCCGGAACACGACCCTGGTGCCGGTGCCGGGCAACCATGACGGATCCGCGGAGGCGTTCTTCGCCGTCTTCGATCTGCCGCCCTACTACTCCTTCGACGCCGGCAGCCTCCACGTGACCGTCCTCGACAGCAACGACCGGGCATGGGCGGATATGGACACCCGGACCGCATGGCTGGCAAGCGACCTCGCGTCCCCCCTGCCCCGGAAGATCGCGGCGTTCCACCACCCGCCGTTCAGCTCCGACCTGAAGCATCCCGGAGGGGACCAGGGCATCAGGGCAGAGTGGTGCGATATTTTATCGAACAGCGGCGTGGACGCCGCCTTTAGCGCGCACACTCACGCCTACGAGCGCTACCGGGCAGGCGGGACCGAATACTTCGTCGTCGGGTGCGGCGGGGCTCCGTTCTACGCGCTCGCGGAGGAGAAGCCCGAGGGGTACCAGGCGGGCCGCGGGCAGACCCTCGGCTATGTCCGGGCTACCATCAGCGCTGATGCGATCGATCTTGAGATGGTGGCGGTCGCCGAGGTCCCCGAGGGAGACGGTGGGGTGGTGACGATGTATCCGGCAGGGACCGTCATCGACGCTCTCCGCCTCCCCGCAGATGCCGCACCGGAGAGTACCGGGTGGTGGGCCGTTCTCGCGGCCCTCTCCGACGGTACGGCGCTATCCAGATTACAGGGATGATAACTATGCGTACACGAGTATCATGGATGCTGCTTGCGCTCCTCTGCGTGAGCATGCTCGCCGCTGCCGCCTCGGCGGCACCGACGACCGAACTGCACGTTGTAAAGATAGCAGCCGATGGGGTTACCGTCCTCGACGAGACGACGGTCGACTACCGCTGGATGGAGGCGAACCTCCCGGTCCTCGGGGACGGCGTGACCCATTACTACCACCAGGGGCCGGTCTTCGAGGGGGACAAGTGGGACCCTGAAGAGACGACGAACTTCAAGGACAGGGGAGCCGTAAAGGGAACAGACGTCCGTGACCTCGCCGAACTGGTCGGCGGCGCCGAACCCGGGGACGAGATCATGGTCCGGGCGGCCGACGGCTACCACGTCGAGTTTGCCTACCAGAATGTCTACGAGCCCGACCCCCGCCAGGGGCCCATAGGGATCTGCTGGTACAACGGCGCCGAGACAGGGGCAGGCGAGCGGCAGGGGTGCGGCTACGTCCCCGACTATTACACCGGGATGCGCCTCGTCTTCTTTGCCGACAACTCGACCAACGCAGAAGGCCTCCGTGTCTACGGGAACCAGGATATGTACGATACGCTTCCGGAATCGGCCCAGCACTTCTACGACCTCTACCCCTCCACCGGGGGTCTCACGGTGAAGTGGATCGATGAGGTCCGGGTCTACACCGGTGGCTTCCACGGCGAGAAGGGGGCCCTTGCAGGATCTCTCGACGGCCCGGCAGCGGAGACGACGACCGAACCGCCGACAACCCCGCTCCCCCTCGGGGTGACGCTCGCTGCGGCCCTCGCTGCGGCGGCGCTCCATGCCCGGAGAGGGGCGTGATCCCGATGCACCGGGGTTATCAGACCCTCCTCGCCGTGCTGATCGGGGCTGCGGCCCTCGCATCCGGGTGTCTCGGCCCGGCTGCCGCCGCCGACGAGGTGGCCTGGAACCTGACGCTTGCCGGCGATCCGGAGAGAGTGCTCACACATCCCGAGATCCGGGCGCTACCCGCCGTCGAGGGCTACGGCTACTCGGTCTCGACGGTCGGGATCAAGTACGGCCCGAACCGCTACCGCGGCGTGCTGCTCACCGATCTCGTTGAGATGGCAGGCGGGGCCGGCGCAGACGACCTGATCTACGTCTCCGCACAAGACGGCTACCTCTGGGTCTTCGATGCCGCGCAGTTGAGAGGAGAGGAGTTCTTCACCTTCGACGAGAACCTCCACGAGATCCCCGCACCGACGCTCCGCGTGATTCTGGCCTACGAACAGGACGGAGAACCCCTGGCGTACGAAGACGGCGGGCCGCTTCGCCTCGTTGTCATCACCGAGAGTCCCGACGTCATCACCGAAGGAAGCCCCTGGGTGAAGTGGGTCGACCGGCTCGAGGTCCACAGGGGATGACCCGGCCGGTAGTGATCCTCGCTCTGCTCGCCCTCGCTCTCCTCGCGGTGTCGGGAGGCTGCACCGATACCGGCCCGGAGCGCACCGTCCTCACGGTGGTCCCGGCCGGGAGCCTTCTCGCCCCGCTCGAGGAGATAGAAGCCGCCTTCGAGAGCCGGCACCCGGAGATCGACGTCCACATCGAAGGGCACGGGAGCATCCAGGCTGTCCGGCAGGTGACGGATCTCGAGCGGGCGATCGATGTCGTCGCAGTCGCTGATGCCTCGCTGATCCCGGATATGATGTACATCCCGATGAGCGAGGGAGAAGGGAATTATACCGATTGGTATCTTCCCTTCGCGGAGAACGAGATCGTGATCGCATACACCGACCGGAGCGCCGGCGCGGATGAGATAACGGCGGAGAACTGGTACCGGGTCCTGGCCCGTCCGGACGTGCGGGTGGGGTTCTCAAACCCCATGCTCGACGCCTGCGGCTACCGGGCGCTCATGGTGACGGCGCTTGCCGGGGAGCATTACGGTGAGCCCGGGCTCTTTGAAGCGATCATTGGCGGCGCGTTCGACCCGCCGCTTGTACCTGCCCGCGCAGAGGGCATAACGACGATCGCCCTGCCGGAACGGATGCGGCCGGCAGACGAGAAGGTCGCCATCCGGGACGGAAGCATCTACCTCCTCTCGCTCCTTGACGCCGGCGGGATCGACTACGCTTTCGAGTACCGGAGCGTCGCCGAGGAGCACGGCCTCCGGTGGATCGACCTCCCCCCCGAGATCAACCTTGGTTCTGCGGCGCACGCCGACGATTATCGGAAGGTGCATGTGACCCTCGGCTTTGAGCGGTTCCGGTCCATAGGAAGCGAGCGGATCGGGCAGCCGATCATCTACGCCGTCACCATTCCCACAAACGCACCCCACCCGGACGAAGCACAGATGTTTGTCGACTTTCTTCTGGACACGTTCCGCGAAGGGAGGGCCGGATGGCCCGTCCCGGTGGGAGAGGAACCGGATGCTGCCATAGCATACCACGCCACGGATTGACAAACCTTTTCCGCACCGCACGCCCATGTAGAGGTAGAGTATGCCCGGCGGTGCGGCTCTCGCAGGTCACCGGACGGCCGCCGGGATTACCGCAACCGGATAACGGATGCCGGGCAGTATGCGGCCGGCGAAACACCGATGGGATACTATGTTCTGGAACAGAGCGATGGAGACGATCCGGCCTGATGAACTCGCGGATCTTCAACTGAAGCGACTGAAATGGTCGCTGCATCAGGCGCAGAAAGTAGGGCTATACCAGAGAAAGTTGAAGGAAGCAGGTGTCGCCTCAGACGACATCAGGACGCTCGACGACGTGCAGAAACTCCCCTTCACCTACAAACAGGAACTCCGGGCAGGATACCCGTTCGGCCTCTTTGCAGTCCCCTTAAAAGAGATTGTCCGGATCCACACCACCTCCGGGACCACCGGCAAGCCGACCGTCGTCGGCTACACCCGGCAGGACCTGGATAACTGGTCGGATCTGATCGCGCGGAACATGACGATGATCGGCCTTGGAGAGGACGATATCTTTCAGAACGCCGTCAACTACGGCCTCTTCACCGGGGGGCTCGGGTTCCACTACGGCGCCGAGAAGATCGGTATGACCGTGATCCCGAGTGCGACAGGGAACACCCGGCGCCAGATAGAGATGATCGAGGACTTCGGGGTGACCGCCATCCACTGCACGCCAAGCTACGCCCTCCACCTCGCCGAGGTGGCCGAGTCGATGGGAAAGACGCTGGATACCCTCAAGACCGGGATATTCGGGGCCGAACCCTGGTCGGAGAGCATGCGGGTGGAACTCGAGCGGCGTCTCGGCGTGAAGGCCTACGACAGTTACGGGCTCTCGGAGATGTACGGACCGGGGGTGGCGTTCGAGTGCCCGGAGAGGAACGGCCTTCACCTCTGGCACGACTGCTACCTTGCGGAGATCATCGATCCCGAGACTGGCGAGCGGCTCCCTTCCGGCGAACGGGGCGAACTCGTCATCACGCCGCTCGTCAAGGAGGCTCTGCCGCTCATCCGCTACCGCACCGGCGACGTGACCCGGCTGATGGATGACGAGTGCGCCTGCGGGCGCGGGTGTAAGATCGAGCGGATCACGGGCCGGAGCGACGATATGCTGGTCATCCGGGGGATCAATGTCTTCCCGTCCCAGATCGAGCATGTGCTGCGAACCCTTCCCGAAGTCGGGGAGCAGTTCATCGTATATATCGATCGCGTCAAACATCTTGATGAGATGACGATTGAGGTGGAGATGAGCAGAGCGGGTTTCTCCGGTGAACTGCAGGAGCTGGCCCGTATGCAGAAGGGAATCGCCGGCGAGCTCCATAACACGCTCGGGCTCCGGACCGCGGTGAAACTGGTGGAACCGGGGTCGCTGCCCCGGTTCGAGGGGAAGGCTAAGCGGGTCATCGACCGGCGCGGGGCGATCTGATGGCGCCCTGGAACCCACGGATGGAGGAGATACCGCCCGATGAACTGCAGCGGCTCCAGTTCAAACTCGTAAAGTCCCTGGTCTACCGGCTTTACAGCTTCAATGACTTCTACCGGCGCCGGATGAAGGGGCAGCAGGTTCACCCCGACGACATCAGGACGCTTGAGGACGTCGCGAAGCTCCCGTTCATGTATAAGAGGGACCTGCGGGACGGCTACCCGGATAAGATCTTCTCTGCCGAACAGAACGAACTGGTCAGGTACCATGTCTCCTCCGGAACAACGGGGAAGCCGACGGTCGTCGGGTATACAGAGCGCGATATCGAGAACTGGAGCGAGTCCCTGGCACGGGGGTTCTCTTCCTGCGGCGTCGGGCGGGGGGACGTGATCCAGGTCAGTTACGGCTACGGCCTCTTCACCGGCGGCCTCGGTGCCCACTACGGCGCCGAGCGTGTCGGCGCAACCGTCCTTCCCACAAGCGTCGGGAACACGGAGCGGCAGGTCGAACTGATGCAGGACCTCCACGTCACCGCCATCGCCTGCACCCCCTCCTACCTCCTCCACATGGGCGAGGTTGCGGAGAAGATGGGCGTCTCGATCAAGAACGATACCGACCTTCGCATCGGCTTCCTCGGCGCCGAACCCTGGTCGGAGCAGATGCGGGGCCGGATAGAGGACTGGCTCGGCATTCGCGCCTACGACATCTACGGCACGAGCGAACTCTCCGGCCCGATGTTCACCGAATGCGCCGAGCAGCAGGGGATTCACATCTGGGGGGACCTTGCGCTCGTGGAGATCGTGGACCCCGCAACCGGCGAAGTGCTCGCGCCCGGCGAACAGGGCGAGCTGACGATCACCATGCTGCAGAAGGAGGCTCTCCCCATGGTCCGGTACCGTATCGGGGACCTCACCGCCATCGAAGAGAGTCCCTGCGCCTGCGGCCGGACCCACCCGCGCATCGGCCGGATCCGCGGAAGGGTGGACGACATGCTGATCATCCGGGGCATCAACGTCTTCCCGTCGCAGGTGGAGCATGCGCTGCTTGAGATCCCACAGGTCGGCAGGCACTTCCAGATCGTCGTCGACCGGAAGGGCGCGCTCGATTCCATGCTCGTGCGGGTAGAGGTGAGCGAAGAGGCGTTCTCCGACAAGATCACCGATCTTATGGTGATCAAGAGAAAGGTGGAGCATCGCCTCCGGGGTTCCCTGAACGTGGGCGTGGATGTGGAACTGGTCGAACCGGGAACTCTTCCGCGGTTTGAAGGCAAGTCGAAGAAAGTTGTTGACAGGAGGTCACTATAATGGAGAAATCGTATATCGTCAAACAGATCTCAATCTTTTCGGAGAACCGCCCGGGGCGCCTGGCGGCGATCGCCGGTGCGTTGCGGGATGCCGGGATCAACATCTTTGCGTTCAGCATCGCCGAGGCGGACGGGTTCGGGGTTGTCCGTGCGCTCGTCGACCGGCCGGAGGACGCCCACCGGACGCTGACCGGTCTCGGGTTCCGCGTCTCGTTCACCGATGTCATCGGCGTAAAGATGCGTGACGAACCCGGCGGCCTCTCGGATATTGCAGCCCTCCTCGGGGATGAGGGGATCAACATCGAGTACGCCTACGCCTACTCAGGCAGGGACGGAGCGGTCCTGATCCTGCGCGTGGATCAGGTTGAGGACGCCATCCGGCAGATCCTTGACCGCGGCGGAGAACTCCTCAAAGCGTCTCTCTCGCGGTAATCCCCGGGCTCAGACCGGGCTCCGGGGCACTCCCGGGCCCTCGGGCTCTTCTGCCTCATCTTTGAGGAACATCTGAACCCTTCCCGCGATGCGCCGGATCGGGAGGACGAACGCGAGGCCCATCCCCGGCCGGTCCAGTTCGGCGGCGACGACGAGGGTGATGGGGAGAGGACCGCACAGAGAACCTCGAAGACTGTTCACCTGAGACCCTGCACCAGGATACATCCCTCTCACGATTTCGGGTGTCAGGTACCCTGCCGCAAGCGCAGATAAGAGCGGTGCTCGACGCCGATCAGTGCCGCTTCTCCCATTTCAGGAGTTCAGAGACCTCCGAAAGCGTCTTTCCGCGCCGGATCTCCTCGCGGATCCTCTCCTCGGTCTTTTTGACTTCCATCGCCCGGCGTGCGACCTCGTAGGCCCGCTCCCGGGGGACCACCACGACACCGCTCTCGTCGGCGACGATCCAGTCGCCCGGCCGTACCTCCTGCCCGCAACAGGCGATCTCGGTGTTGATCTCCCCAAGACCCTTCGGGTCCCCGGCGTTCGGGACGGTCGCCGTGGCGAAGAGCGGAAATCCCATTTCCCTGATATCGTCGATGTCCCGGGCCGCCCCGTCGATCACGACGCCCGCTATCCCCCGGTTCCGGGCGGAATGCGTGGCGAGTTCTCCCCAGGGCGCGATCTCCCTCCTTCCATCGTTGCTGATGACGAGGACATCTCCCGGCCCGGCAACGTCGATCGCCTCGACGGGCTTTGCCCAGTCTCCAGCGACGGTACGAACCGTCACCGCCGGGCCGACCGCCTTTACCCTGCCACAGATGGAAACGATGCCCGCCATCGCCCCCTTCCGGTGCATGGCGTCGGTGACGTTCGGTGCGGAGACGGCTTCGAAAAGGCGGCGGATGACGGCATCGGGGCTCTCCTCTTCCCGTGGCCTGATCTCGGGCCGGTCAATAGCATTCCGGACCCGCCGGGCCGCCCCGGTCACGTCGGCAGCCTTGATGATGTTGCCTCCCACAATGACGATCGAAGCCCCGGCGGCAACCGCCTCTGATGCAGTCTCTGCATCGAGCCCCCCTGCGACGGCGACGGGCGTGCCCACTTCCCCGGCAAGGCGGCGAAGGAGGTCGAGCGACGATTTGCCGATCATCTGCTGGTCGATGCCTACGTGGGCGTTGATGTAATCGACGCCGAGCGCCGCAAGTTCCCGGGAACGGGAGACGGGGTCGGCGACGTTGATGAGGTCGGCCATGAGCCGGACGCCGTACTTGCGGGCGGAACGGACCGCCTCGGCGATCACGGTGTCGTCGGCATCGGCGAGGATGCAGACGATGCCGGCACCGGACTTCGCCGCCATCTCCACCTCGACAGCCCCGGTGTCGGCGATCTTCATGTCCGCCACGATCTCGTGCCCGGGGAAACGTTCCCGGAGCGTCCGCACAGCCTGCATCCCCTCGCTCTTGATCAGGGGAGTCCCGACCTCAATCCAGTCCGCACCACCACGGACCGCCTCATCTGCGATCTCTACCGCACGATCGAGCTCGAGGAGATCGAGCGCCACCTGGAGAGTAGGCGTTGCCATACAGTACAGTATGGCGAGGGTTCTATTTATCTGGTGCCGGACCGGGGAAACCTATATGCTATGGGATGCTTGAGGTAGCCGGCGCCCACGCCTGCCCTATCATGCCCCGAAGACGGAGCGATAGGGCGACTGTATCGGCGGGATGTGATTGAAGGATGGTCGAAATAGGCTATAAACTGGCATGCGAGGAGCACCCTCCCCTTGACCTGGTCTGCAACGCCCGGCAGGCGGAGGATGCCGGCTTTGCATTTGCCATGATATCGGACCACTACCACCCCTGGACGAGCCGGCAGGGAGAAAGCCCGTTCGTCTGGGGGGTCATTGGGGGCATCTCCCAGGTGACGGCGGATCTGCAGCTGGTGACGGGGGTCACCTGCCCGACGATACGGATACACCCCGGCGTCATCGCTCAGGCTGCCGCAACCGCCGCCGCGATGATGCCGGAGCGGTTTATCCTGGGCCTCGGGTCGGGCGAAATCCTCAACGAGCACGTCTTCGGCGACCCCTGGCCCCCTGCGCCGGTCCGGATACAGATGCTCGAGGAGGCGGTGGAGGTGATCAGGATGCTCTGGAAGGGGGGCATGCAGGACCATTACGGCTCCTTCTACACCCTGGAGAACGCTCAGGTCTTCACGCTCCCGGAAAAACTCCCCCCGATCTATATCGCGTCAGAAGGCCCGATCAGCGCTTCCATGGCCGCCCGGGTCGGTGACGGGTTCATCAACCCGGGCAGCAACGCGGAGGAGAACCTCATCATCTTCCGGGACTCCGGGGGCGGCGATAAACCGGCATACGTTGAGACTTCGGTCTGCTGGGCCGAAACCGAGGAGGAGGGGCAGACGACCGCCTACGAGCAGTGGCCCATCGCAGCAAACACCGGGGAACTCAACCGGGTCCTTCCCACGCCGACACACTACGAGCAGGTGGCGAAGATGGTGACGCCGGAGGATGTGGCGGAGCACGTAGCCTGCGGTCCCGATCCGGAGGCGCACATCAAAAAGATCGAGGAGCGCATCAGGATGGGGTTCGACCACGTCTGTGTCCACCAGATCGGGCACCAGCAGCGGGAGTTCATGGAGTTCTACACGAACGAGGTCCTGCCGCATTTCCGGGAGTGAGGGCGTTACAGGAGGGTTTTGGAGGCACAAACCCGGGCGAGGGCGAGGCGCGGGGGTAGAGACAGCGGCATTTACGGGTCGTGACAAGTAAAGCATCTAAACGGTGGAAAACCCGATGCAGTGGACCGTGGTGAATATCGCCATTGGGGAGGGGCTGACGGGGAGGGGGGGGGGGCGTGCCCCCCTCCCCTGTCTACACCAGATAGGCGATACCTGTAACCCCCACCCCGCCCGGCCTCCGGCCTCCTCCCCCGCCCCCTTGGGGACGGGGGCAGTGCGTGGCGACACCCCATGGAAAGCCGTGCATGAGTTGTGATTGGCCGGAGGACACGAACCCACGCATCAGAGGATGACGTTCCTCCAGGAACGGAGTTTGAGCACCGACAGTGTAAAATAGCGACGGACCAGAGGTGCGAAAGGCAGTACGTCTAAAGTGTGAACGCTGTCAGATGCCAGGCCTCCTCCGCGCAAAGGCGGCCGCGAAACAACCCAAAAAAAGGTTATGGGTCGGCCGGATCCTCGAGATCCGTCCGCACCCTGCAGATGCTCTCGATCGGCAGGACGAAGATCCTGCCGTCGCCCGGCTTGCCGGTCCGGCCGGTTGCCCGGACGGTCCTGATGACCTTCTCAACATCGGCATCCTCGATGACCATCTCGATCTTCACCTTCGGGATGAGCTCGACCGGCATCGTTCTTCCTCTGAACTGGAGGGTGATGCCTTTCTGCGTCCCCCGGCCCATCACCTCGCTCACGGTCATCCCGTTCACGCCTTCCACCTCGAGTGCCGCTCTCACGGCATCGAACATCTCAGGCCTGATGACTGCAGTAACCATCTTCATCAACACCACCTCACACCCGCACGGACTCGCCGTGCTGGGCGATGTCCAGTCCGACATACTCTTCCTCTTCGGTGACGCGCAGGCCCATCACAGCATCGATGACCTTCGCGATGACGTAGGTCGCGCCGAACGAGTAGGCCACAACCACGGCCACATCCACGAGCTGGATGAGGAACTGACCCGGGTTCCCGTAGAGCAGACCGTCTACGCCCCCTATTGCCGCGACCGCAAAGACCCCGGTCGCGAGGGCGCCGAAGATGCCGCCCATACCGTGGATCGCCCATGCATCGAGGCTCTCATCCAGGCCCCTCTTGACCCGGAAGAGCAGGGCCCCGTAGCAGACGAGACCGGCAGCGGCGCCGATCGGGATGGCGGCCATGGGCGTAACGAACCCCGCTGCCGGAGTGATGGCGACGAGGCCGGCGATGGCCCCGCTGATGATCCCGACCGAACCCGGCCTGCCGCGAACCCAGGCAGCGCAGAGCCAGGAGAGAGCCCCCGCGGCGGCAGCGATATTCGTCACGACGAACGCGTTTGCCGCAAGGCCGTTCGCGGTGAGGGCGCTGCCGGCGTTGAACCCGAACCACCCGAACCAGAGGAGCGCCCCGCCGAGGAGGACCATCGGGATGTTGTTCGGCTCCATGCCGTGTGAACCGAATCCGAGACGCTTTCCGATGACAAGCGCCAGTGCGAGCGCCGAGAAGCCGGAACTGATATGGACGACCGTTCCGCCGGCGAAGTCGAGCGCTCCAAGCTGCGCAGCCCAGCCCCCGCCCCACGCCCAGTGGGCGAGCGGATCGTACACCAGCGTCGTCCAGAGCAGGCCGAAGATGATGAACGAACTCAGCTTCACTCGTTCGGCGACCGCCGACGTGACGATGGCCAGAGCCAGCCCGGCAATGACCAGCTGGAAGACCATGAAGAGCAGGTCCGGGATGCCGTCGCCCTCCATCCCGACGCCATGCAGGAAGACGTAATCGAGGTTTCCTATCAGCCCGTTGATATCGGTGCCGAAGGCCAGGCTGTAGCCGAAGACGACCCACTGGATGCTGACGAGGGCAAATGCGATGAACGCCAGCGCGAGCATGGAGATGAAGTTCTTCCGCCGCACGAGCCCGCCGTAGAAGAGCCCCACTCCAGGAGTCATCAGCATGACCATAGCCGCGCAGATGAGGACAAACGCCGTAGAGCCGGTATCAATCATGCCCCGGCCTCCGGGACGCCCGTGGATAGATTACGTAGGTAGCCGTCACCATTCATCGGAAGGAAGTCGCCTTCCTAGAGTTATAAATTTATCTCGTACGGAGAGAACGTAGCTGCACCCCGGTTCTGTTTCACCGAACGCGTCATGGGGATAGAAGTTCCCCCAGAATACGGCCCGGAATACCCCCGGGCGGATCGGGTTCGTGCAGAGAACTGCAGGGCCCCGACCCCCTGCGTTACAGCCCTGCTCCCGACGTACGAGGGGGGACGATCCACACAAAATAGAAAGACATAAATGCGCAGGAAGGAACCTTCCTTCTACCATATGCGATGCAGGTGAATATGGTGAATCTGAAACACGTACACATTATGCTGATCGTCGTCCTCCTGGCGATGCTGGTCACGCCGGTCCTTGCTCAGGACCCGACCGGGGCCGAGACCCTCGAGGGCGATCCAAACGCACCCGTCAACTTTGCATGGACCCTGATCTGTGGATTTCTGGTCATGTTCATGCAGGCCGGGTTTGCAATGGTTGAAACCGGACTGACCCGGGCAAAGAACGCCTCCAACATCATGATGAAGAATCTCGCGGACTTCTCGTTCGGCGCCCTCTCCTACTGGGCGGTCGGGTTCGCTCTGATGTTCGGCACCGCCTCCGGGATCACCGGGCTGCTCTTCGGCACGGACGGGTTCTTCCTCCTCGGGGACGCCTACGACGTGAGCACCATCGAACTCTGGTTCTTCCAGATGGTCTTTGCGGCAACGGCAGCCACCATCGTTTCGGGTGCGGTAGCGGAACGGGTGAAGTTCTCCACGTACCTGATAGCGAGCGTCGCCATCACCGCGCTCATCTACCCCATCTACGGGCACTGGCTCTGGGGCGGCGGCTGGCTGAACACCGCAGACTTCATGGTCAACCTCGGCGGCGGGTACGGTGCGCTCGACTTCGCCGGTTCCGGCGTCGTCCATGGCATCGGCGGTTTCATCGGCCTGGCAGGTGCCCTGCTCCTCGGTCCCCGGATCGGAAAGTTCAGAAAAGACGGCACGCCCGTGGCCATCCCGGGGCACGCCCTGACGTTTGCCGTACTCGGTGTCTTCATCCTCTGGTTCGGCTGGTTCGGGTTCAACCCGGGAAGCACCCTTGCCGCCACCGAGCTGCGGATCTCGGTCATCGCTGCCAACACCGTACTGGCTTCGGCCGCGGGTGCGATCACCACGCTGTTCATCACCTGGTGGCGGTTCGGAAAGCCCGACGTCAGCATGACCGGGAACGGGGTTCTCGGCGGCCTCGTCGCCATAACCGCATCCTGCGCGTGGGTGAGCCCATGGGCATCCGTCGTCATCGGCATCGTCGCCGGCATCATCATCTACGTCGGCGTCTGGCTCCTCGACTGGGTGCTCCACATCGACGATCCGGTGGGCGCGGTCTCCGTACACGGGTTCAACGGCGCCTGGGGATTGCTCGCGCTCGGCCTCTTTGCAGACGGCACCTACGGTGTATATACCACCGAAGGTCCGCTGGTGACCGGGCTGCTCTACGGCAACGCCGGATTCCTGGCAGCGCAGGCCATCAGCATGGCGGTGAACTTCGCCTGGGCATTCGGGCTAGGGCTTATCCTCTTCGCCGCCCTCAAGTATACGGTCGGCATCCGGGTCTCTCCGGCAGAAGAACTGCAGGGGCTTGACAGCGGAGAGCACGGGGTGAGCACCTATCCGAACTTCGTAGTCGCGGAGCCCACCCTGGACGGTGAGAAAGCATGAAGAAGATCGAAGCAATCATTCGGACAATGAAGTTCGAGGGCGTCAAGCACGCCCTCGAAGATGCAGGATTCGACTCCATGACCGTCACCGAGGTGAAGGGCCGCGGGCGGCAGAAGGGGATCGTCCAGCAGTGGAGGGGCGCCGAGTACGTCGTCGACCTGATTCCCAAGACAAAGATCGAGGTCGTGGTGGCGGATGCCGATGTCGAGAAGGTCGTCGACGTCATCGCCACCAGTGCGGCGACCGGCCAGATCGGAGACGGGAAGATCTTCATCATACCGCTCGAAGATGCGATCAGGGTCCGGACACGGGAGCGGGGTGATACGGCACTTTGACCAACGCACCCTACACCCACACCCCCCATGTGATTGCATCCGGGGCCCCCTCAAGCAAGTCAGAGGGCAAGTATGTGCCCGATGTCCGGGCACCAACCCCTTTTTACACGTCCTCCCTTTTTTCAGGGCGGCACACCGTGCCCCCGAACTAGCCGAGACACGAACACACCACCCTTATGGCGTGATCAGGGTATGGATTGATGCATCTGAAGATCAAGATCTACCCGGGTGATACGATGAGCACGCATCGGAGTCCGGCAGACATCCACCGGGTCTGTGCCCGCCTGCGGTCGGCAAAGGCCCGGGCGGAACTTGCAGATATCCTCTACCGGGAGGTCGCCGGCTACTCGCTCTTCGATCTCCAGGCGATGCGGGGGAGGGTGGAGCAGGACCTCAGGTCCGTCCCCGCGGGTTACCGGCGGCGCCTCTATCCCCGGATGATGGAGATGATCTTTGAGACGCATCACACCCTCATCGCCACCATGCGCCGGAGCGGTCTGGAAGTGCAGGACGAGCCGCTCACGGAGGAGTTCCTGGAATACTGCACAACGGTCGAGAGAACGTGCCTTGCCCGGGACGAGGAGGAGCAGCACCTCGAACTCCTCTACTTCCTCCTTGCCGCCTTCAACATGTTCGTCCTCGGACTCCCAGGCCACCCGGTGGGAACGCCGTTCCCCGGCGGGATCGAGGTCGAAATCAGGGGCGGCGAGTACCTCTGCCCCATCCGGGAGAAGGCCGACGATGTCGAGAACGCCCTCTGCCCCTACTGCCCGGCTAAGCAGAGCGACGATTGAGGCGCGTAGGTGTCGCCGGGGCACCTTAAGCGTGATAAAAAAGATAATTCGGGTTACACGGCTTACTTTTCTTCCTCGTAGCGCTCGAAGAACGTGACCTCGTCGAGGAGTTTCTTGTTTGCGATCTGGATCTCCTCAGGGTATCCCGCGGGCACGAGGGATACAAGCGTGTACTCCTCCGGGACGTTGAGGAGTTTCCGGACATCCTCGGCGTAGTCCTTCTTCTCCCCCGCAACCCAGCAGGACCCGACCCCCCATGCCTGGAGCGCGAGGAGGAGCTGCATCGTCGCCGCACAGCAGTCTTCGAGGTAGTACTTCGCATCTCTCTTCCCGAAGACAGCGAAGCAGATGGGCGCATCGGCGATGAACCGGCCATTCTCGGCGAGGTCAGCGATCGCCCGCAGCGTATCGCGGTTCTGGATGGTCCCAAAGAGCCAGGGCTGCTCGTTCCTGGCGGTCGGGGCAAGACGTGCGCAGTCGAGGGCATCCTTGATGGTCTTCTCCTCGATAGGGTTGTCCTTGTACTTCCGCACGCTGTGCCTGCTCCTTATCACGGTGACACCAAGATTAACCGTTCCACCAATCGGACTCATGCAACGATGGTGGGCACTCCAGGCCTAAATACCTTGGGGAAAATCGGGGAGCGGCCTTAGAAGAGGCCCTGTATCATCTGCACCAGATTTGAGAAGCCGTCGACGATGACCACGGCCGGATCGATCCCGAGGACCGGGAAGATGAATATGAAGTAAGCGACGGTCCCGAGCGTGCTCCCGACGTTGGCGAGAGCAGCGACCAGCACCACCCGGAAGAGCGGGATCTTCCGCATCTCCGAGAAGGTCTCCGCCTCGAGGATCTTGCGCAACTCACCGGCGGCGGGCTTCCTGATCTTCGCCTCGACGATGGCCGCAAACCATCCCGCCGCAAGCAGCGGGTTGAGCGACGTCAGCCAGGATATGGCAAATGCCGTGGCGGCCGAGATGGGATGCCCGCCGGCGAGCAGCGTGAATGCGGCGCTCAGGGCCCCGTTGATCAAGACCCAATAGAGGAGAGCGGTCAACAGAACGTCGAACCCCACACCCGAGAAGGCTATCGCGGCTATCAGGAGAAGGAAGAGGACGGTGACGCCCACCCCGAGGATCTTTGCCCACGGCAGGCCCTTCGCGTCGGCGGTCAGTCCCGGAAGCGGCGGCAGCGTCTCCGGCGCGTCAAGGTAACGCTGCACCCCCCGGATATGTCCGGCACCGACGACCGCCAGCACCCGTTCGTACCGGCCTCCGAGCATCAGGATCTGGTGAGTGAGATAGGCATCCCGTTCATCGATCAGGGCCTGAGCACCCCCGGGAGAGAACTTCCGGAACTCCTCCATCGCGGCACTCACCACATCCTGGTTCGTGAACTCGTCTACGTCGATCTTCTGGCCCTCGACACTCACCATGGAGTACACCAGGGCCCCGAGGAGCTTGATCTTCTCCCAGATTCCCATCATGTCCCAGAACCGGGCAAGCGTGATCCGGATATCCCGGTCGATGAGCGCCACGGGTTTCTGGTGCGCCTCAGCCTCCTCGATGGCGACCAGCATCTCGGCACCGGGTTTCACACCGGTCTCGACGCCGATCCGCTGCTGGATGTAGGTAAGCACCCACTGGACGAGGAGCCTGCCGAAGTTCCCGCCTTTCAGGATATCCGTGACCGAGGGCTCGGCCACCTCCTGCGTGAGCGATATGAACCGGCCCCGGTCGAGTTCGACGCCGACGATGTCGGGCTGGAACTCCTCGATAGTGGATCGGACTTCTTCAACGCTCTTCTGCGAGACATGGGCCGTCCCGACGAGGCGGATCTCAACCATTGAGCACCTTTACACCTTCACTGTCGATGACGGCGCGCTTCCCCGGCGGCACCGTCGCGGTCCGGTAGACAGCACGGAGACCGGCCTCCTCTGCCCCTTCGGCTGCCTGCCGCCTGCAGAGGTCTGCCGCAGCATCGTGCGCGTCGCCGGGAGAGAGGGGTGTGCCGAGGCCGGGGCATTCCGAGACCAGCAGATCGTCGTCCACCAGCATAAACGGGTAGGTACGGCAGATCCACGGGCGATGGGCATAGACCGAGCACCGCCCGTCCCGGAGAAAGATACAGGCATCAGCCGTTCGCCTGATGCACCAGGCAAAGGTGTACTCCCCGCCGTTCCCGGCATCGATGAAGTCGGGGTAGGGCCCGGCGACCTCGTCCCAGGCCATCCCGGTCGCCGCCATGATTGCCCGAACCTCAGCAGGGCTCACCAGCACGAGGTTCGAGTCCTCCGCGACCCGCCGGCAGCAGGCACCGCACTCCCGGCAATGGAACCCGAAGGACCCCACCCGGTTCGCAACATCGTCTACTCCAGGCATATCCGGTCAAAATTCTCAAAGAGGAGCCGCCCGTTGACGGTATGGCTGACCTCCGGGTGCCACTGGACACCATAGAGGCGCTCATCGGGAGATGCCATCGCCTCCACACCGCAGATGACCGACTCTGCAAGTCGGACAAACCCTTCCGGAACCACCGAGACCTCATCCGCATGAGACGCCCATACATTGATCCGGTTCGGGTAGCCCTGGAGGAGGCTACTCTGCTCGAGGATATCTACCTCGACCGCACCGAATCCCCCACTCGCCCCCTGGCGGACTGCGCCCCCCCGGGCCGTCGCCATGATGTGCAGTCCAAGACAGATGCCGAGGACCGGGAGGCCAAGGTCGAGGTACGCGGGAGCGACCCCGATGCGGTCCAGGGTCGGGCCGCCGCCGAGGATGATGCCGCGGCAGCCCCGGGCGACCTCGGCCGGCGGCGTCTCATTGGAGATCATCGTGGTCTCGAGGTCCATATCACGGAGCGTCCTCAAGATCAGGTGGTTGAACTGTCCGTGATTGTTGACCACATAGAGTGGAAGCATTGCGTATAGGTCGATGTAAAAGGGTATAGTCCTTCCCTCAGGCATACTTTGTGACGAAATCAAAGACTTTCCGGGTGATCTCCTCCGGATCGTGGCCCATCAGGTAGGCGAGCGTCAGAGCCCCGCCGGCACCCATCCCTTCCTTGACCTCACCGATGCAGTAGCGGGCGAGCCCGACGTGCCCGATACCGGCGAAGTTCGGGTCGACGAAGTACGCGGTGGTGCCGACATCGGCGACCGAGCGGACGAACCCGGCGGTGGGGTCGTCCCTGACGTAGATCGTCGTCGCCAGGTGCGGCACCCGTCTCCCGAGCGCCTTTAAGGTAGCCGCGACGGCGAGCATCTGGGTCCCGCCGGCAAAGAGGATATCGCCGGTATACGCGCTCGCGATCCCTGCCGCCACCGGCATCATGGGGTCGCCCGCGGCGCGGAGGATCTCAAGGGGCCCTCTCGCGCCCGTCTCGTCTATCCGGGCGAGCACCTCCCTGCAGACGGCGTTTTTCAGGCCGACGGGGTTCTCGGCAAAGGCACTGCTGACCGAGGCGTCGTAGCCGAGCGCCCGAAGGACGCAGAGAGCGGTTGTCGTCCCGCCGGGAACGCACTCTCCGAGCATCAGGAAGTCGCTGTACTGCGAGAGAAGCCGGCCGACCGTCTCGCCCCGCTCAAAGAGGGGAGCGGCATGCGGCACCGCGTCCTCCTTCCGGGGATCGCCGCCGGGGCTTCCGTAGACGTCCAGGCAGGGGACGGTGGGAGTGTGGGCGAGCCCCGCGTTGATGAGGACAGGGGCAAGCCCGGTCAGTTCCATCATGGACCGGGTGATGGTCGCCGGTGTCGGGCACCCGGTAGGCGTGTTCGGACGGGCCGGGACGCTCGTGATCGCGCCGGTCGTGACGAGCTCCGCGTCCAGGACCGGGGTGAGCAGGGTCTTTTCCGGGGTCGGCCCGGCGCCCGATATGCCGGGGACGGTGGAGAGCATGGTGTTGCCGAGGACGAGCGCCATCATCGGGCGGCATGGCCGGAACCCTGGATCTTCTGAGAGGAACGGGTGAGACATCAGGTACAGGGTAGGTGCCGCAGGATAGAAGAGATTGCTGTCGGGGGCGTGGCGGGACGGGGTGCGGGTGTCGGGTGTGAGCGAGGGGGGGCGCAGTTGCCGGGTATGCCGGAGCGTCGCCATCGAAAACCCAAAGGGTTTTTCTCGAACTCCGGCCCTTTGGCCCGTCGTTAAATCCAAACGCCAAAATACCTCCCCCCTCAATACTTGAACAATGTTCGAGATAGAGCGCAGGCTGGAGGAGAAAGGTATCAAGAGGGGAGATATCGTCGCCTCCGCGATGGAACTCTACGTCCCCCATGGGATAGGGGAAGAAGAGGCTTCAAAACGGCTGGATAAGAAGATCGGGAAGGCGCTGGAGGACCCCAACGTATCATCGCTCCTCCTCGGCGCCATCCTGCTCGAGGACGAACTCTACGTGAAGCGGAAGAACTCCGAGATCGCCGACGACCCCGTCTTCCTCCTCTCCGACGAGATCATCGGGATGGCCATCGCCGAGGTGATCGGGGGGACCTATGCGCGGTTCGAGTTCACCCGCTACGACCAGAAGAAACCCGGGATCTTGAGTATACTCGGGCCGTTCCTCGACGATGCCGTCGCCGGGCTGATCGCGGGCTGCACGTCACGCCTCTACAGCGAGTCGATGGGATCGATGTGAAGTCCGTCATTGCCCTCCTGCAGTTCTGCACCCCGCTCCCTCTCGGGAGACCTGTCGAGTTCGAGCACTTCGCACGCCGCTCCTACCTCTACCCGCTCGCCGGATACGTCATCGGCGGGATAGCGGCCGGTATCGCCTGCTGGATAGCGTCGCCGGTGGTGGGTGCGGCCGTCGCCCTCGCCCTGGTGCTCCTTCTCTCCGGATGCAATCACTTCGACGGCCTGCTGGACTTCGGCGACGGGCTCATGGCCCACGGGAGCCGGGAGAAGAGGATCGCGGCCATGACCGACCGGACCACCGGGGCCGGGGCCGTCGCGGCGGGGATCGTCGTCACGCTCCTTGCGTTTGCCGGACTCCAGAGCGTTGCATACCTCCCGGCGGCCATCCTCATCGCCGAGGTCTGCGCAAAGGTCGCGATGTCCTGCCTCACCACGCTCGGCGTGCCGTTCCGGGAGGGGATCCACTCCTACCTTCACGGGTTTGCACGACCGTGGTTCCTCTTCCCGGCCATACTGCTCGCGCTGCCCCTCTTCCTGCTGCCGGTGCCCCGGGCGAGCATCGCGCTCGCCCTCGCGGTCACATTCGTTATCGTCGCACTGATGATGCTTCTCTCCCGGCGGCTTTTTGGCGGCGTCAACGGCGACGTTGTCGGCGCCACAAACGAGATCGCCCGGGCGGGGGTCATCCTCCTCCTTGCCCTCCTGTAATCACCTTTTTCATCCCGGCGACCGCTACTACTGTAGAATGAAGCAAGACCATACTCTCTACTCCCGGGGAGGGATCATCACCGAGCGGAACGCAGACTACGCAACGATACGGCTGCGGGTTCCGGCAGGGGTTCTCTCCGCAGCGCAGGTCAAGCAGCTCGCCAGGATCAGCGAGAAGTACGGGGACGGCTCGCTCCACCTCACCATGCGCCAGACGGTGGAGATCCCGCACGTGAACCCCGAGAATCTCAAGAAGATCGTGAAAGCCCTCGATAAGAACGGGACGCCCATCGGAGCAGAGTATAACGAAGTAGTGAATATCATGGCCTGCCCGGGGACAGAGCGGTGCAAGTACGCCAACTGCGAGACGATCGACCTTGCACGGAAGGTCGACGAACGGGTCTTCGGGAAGGAACTCCCGATACGGCTCCGCATCGCCATATCCGGCTGCACCTACATGTGCAACAGCCCACTCTTGAACGATATCGGGATCATCGGGAGGATCAGGCCGCTGCGCACCCCCGGGCTCTGCACGGGATGCGGCACCTGCGTGGAGTACTGCAAACAGTGTGCCATAGTGTTGAAAAACGGCATATCAGTCCTTGATGAGAGCAAATGCGTCCAGTGCGGCGTTTGCGTCCACTCCTGCCCCTATCATCTCCTGAAATCCGAGTATGCCCACTACCAGATCACGATCGGCGGCCGGCGCGGAGCCTCCCCCGCCGCAGGAAGGGAACTCGTCACCGTCGAGACCGAGGAGGAGGTCGTCGAGGTGGTCGACCGTATCGTCTACTGGATCTACCGCAACGCCTGGAGCGGCCGGCCTCTCGCCGACCAGATGGACGAGATCGGGCTTGACAAATTCGCGGAGGGGATCCAAAAAGAGTTCGGACCGAAGGTAGAGGCGGCGTGAGGGAGCGGACGGGATGCTGCTAACGTCGCTCTTCGCATGAGCCTTCAGCAGGGGGTAACGATCCGGCCTCACGCGGAAGAGCGTGAAGCCTTGACGGGGCCGGGCCGATCGAAGAATACTTGATACGCTACCCTGCATATACAATCATGCCGGATCCGGCATGAAAATGGGTCGTGTGCGAAGGGGCGCCGCGGCTTGAGCGGGATATGTGGGCCGCAGCGCGGAGGTAAGGTAACCTGAATACAAAATCGGCCTTTGCTGGTCAACTACCCCCGGTTAAAACCGGGGGCTTGCAGCGGGGGCCCCTTGTGGGGCACAGGGCTGCAATTTAATCGGTGCGAAGGTTGACGGTTCAAAAGACGTCCTTATTCGCACGGGCCGGTTGACGCGGCCCCTACCGATTATCCGTGGAACCACGGAATCACCGGCTACCTTTCGTAAATGGTTCAGAGCGCCGTTGACATCGGCGTTGATCAGGGTGCCCAGAGCACTCCGGTACAGTCCTCGCTTGATCCGCCGCTTCCTCCCATAGGGCGGTTTTCGGATCGGGTCGAGCGCGAGAGCGTCCACCTGCGAGGTGTATGCCTCGGAGTGCGAGTCATCGAACCGGATACCATACCCCTCGCACTTGCTCTTCAGCTTCTGCCGGAACTTGTGGAAGGG
>DASQ01000028.1 GCA_002503885.1 Methanoculleus marisnigri
CCCCTTGATACCATTGACAACATTGACGCGGTTGGTTTTCGGAGTCGCCTTGAAGAGAAGATGATAGTGATCTTCCGCAGGTTCGTGAACAACAACGTCGATACCTAATTCGTCCGATAGGTTCCACACGATATCTTTCAGACGCTCTCGAATATCGTCAGAATACAACGCCTTCCGGCGATACTTCACTACTATCACCAAATGATAGTAGAGAGCAAAGACCGAATGTGCAGACCTATCAAATTTATACCTCATGTTGGGTGAATTATAATAGAATACCCAAGAGGATATACCTATCGCAGGAAGGAAGGGCGGCTCCGCTTTCATCCCCGGCCTGAAGACCGGGGACTTCCCGCTCCGCCCCCTTCACCCCCGCAAGTTAAAAGATCTCGCGGGGTTCTCCCGGATAATCCTCCTCTATCACTTCCACCGCTCGGAGGGCTACGCGCTCGAGGTGGTCCCGTTCCTCGACAAAACGCCCCACGGCGTCTTTGCGACCCGGGCTCCCCGCCGCCCCAACGCGCTCGGGCTCTCTATCCTCAAACTGGTCGCCGTCGACGGCGCGACGCTCACCATCGAGGATGTGGACATCCTGGACGGCACCCCGGTCGTCGACATCAAACCCTACGTCCCGGCGTTCGACGCCTACCCCGATGAACGGTCCGGGTGGCTGGCCGCAGCCGGGGAGGACCCCCGCACCGTGCGGTCGGACGGTCGGTTCTGCTGACCGGGGAGAACCGTAACATTTAACACGACGTAGGTGAAGTATAATTATTTAACATAACTTAAAAGTAAAAGATAGTACTTTAATATGGTAAGGGTGGGTACTGAATGGTATCCATGACAAAGAACCTCGTTGCACTGATTACGCTCGTTATCCTTGCCGCCCTCCTCTGCACGGCAGGATGCACCTCACAGCCGACGATCACCGCCACCGGCGACAACACCACCCCCGCCGGGACGGATACCTCACTCTTCGTCTACTCCGGCGCAGGCCTCAAGAAGCCGATGACCGCGATCGGAGAGGCATTCACCGGGAAGTACGGCATCGGCGTCGATTACACCTTCGCCGGTTCGGGCACGCTCATCGCCCAGATGGACCTCTCCCGGAAGGGCGACGCCTTCATCCCCGGCGGAACGCCGGATTACCGGACAGCGCAGGAGAAGGGGCTGGTCGGAGAACCCGGATACGTCGCCTACCACGTCCCGGTGATCGTCGTCCAGAAGGGGAACCCGCAGAACATCACCTCGGTGGACGATTTTACCCGGTCCGGGCTGAAGATCGCCCTCGGCGCCGCGAACACCACCGCAATCGGGAAAGCCGGCGACAAACTCTTTGAGAAGCACGGTATCCTCGACGCCGTCGAGAAGAATGTCGTCCTCCGGGCCCCGACGATCAACGAGGTGGTGGTGGCGATGAACATGGGCACCGCCGATGCCGCGCTCATCACGCTCGACCAGGTGAACTCCGCGACGATGGATACGATCGACCTCCCGCAGGAAGACGGCCTCGTCCTCATCGTGCCGGTAGGGGCGACCACCTTCACGGAGCAGCCGGACGCCGCCCGGCAGTTCATCGAGTTCGTCACCTCCGACGAGGGGAAGGCAATCTTTGCAAAGCACGGGTTCCCGGCCTACCCCGACCCGGCGTACGCGGGGATCGAACCATGAACAGCAGAGAGTACTCCTGCAGGACCATCGGGATTGCCCGGACGCCGTTCTCCGACCCGGCCGCCACCCCGATCCAGGCGGCCTTCTCCACCGCCCGCGGGACGGTGGAGGTCTTCCCCGAGTTCCGGGACGGCCTTTCGGCGCTCGCGGGGTTCTCCCACCTCATCCTCATCTACCGGTTCCACCGGGCCGCCGGTGAAGAAATCGCCGAACGGCCGCTCATCGACGGCGCGGAACCGCACGGCATCTTCGCCACCCGGCACTTCAACCGCCCGAACCGGCTCGGGATATCGGTCGTCAGGCTTGCCGGAATTGACGGCGCCACGCTTGCCGTCGAGGGCGTCGACCTCCTGGACGGGACACCGGTCCTCGACATCAAGCCCTACATCCCGGCGTTCGATAGCATCGGAGGTGCGACTTCAGGGTGGGTGACGCCGCAACACGTCGGGCAGATCAAAAGACAGAGCGCGTCCTTCCAGGTTGATTAGCCGTGTTCCCGAACAGGGATGCCCTCTCCCGTCCTACCCCATTTAAAATCCTCTTTCTCGCTGTCCTGTTCTGCCTGATCGGTTACATGGTCATCGTCCTCGTCGGCCTCGCGGCCTACCCACCACTCCCGGCCCTCATCGAGAGCCTTGCGTCCCCGGAGATCATTGCCGCGGTCGAACTCTCCCTCGTCACCTCGGCGGTCTCCACCGCCCTCTGCATCCTCGTGGCCGTCCCGGTCGCCTACTCCCTCGCCCGGTTCTCGTTTCCCGGGAAAAGCGTCGCAAACACCCTGATGAACCTCCCGCTCGCCCTCCCGCCCCTCGTCGCGGGCGTCGCGCTGCTCATCTTCTACGGCCCGTCGACATTCGGGAAGATGCTCTCATCCCTGGGACTCGACGTCGTCTACACCCCGCTCGGGATCATCGTCGCCCAGTTCTTCGTCAACGTGCCCTATATGATCCGGGTCACCCGGTCGGCCTTCGAGACGATCAATCCCCGCTACGAGCACGTCGCCCGGACACTCGGGTGCACCGAATGGGGTGCGTTCCGCCAGGTCACCCTCCCCCTCGCCCGTAACGGCCTCGTCGCGGGCCTGGTCATCACCTGGTCGAAGTCCATCGGCGAGTTCGGTGCGGTCCTCATGCTCGCCGGGGCCACTCAGATGAAGACCGAGACCCTGCCCATCGCGCTCTACCTGAACATGTCGACAGGAGACCTCGACCTTGCCATCGCCGCATCGGTCATCCTGATCGTGATCGCCATGGCGTCGCTCCTGATCTTCGAGCGCTGTGCCGACACCCGGGGGATCTTCTGATGCTCGGGATCAGGGGTCTCTCCCTCTCCCTCGGGGAGTTTTCCCTCACCGATGTGGACCTGACCGTCGCCGACGCCGAGTACTTCATCATCCTCGGACCGACCGGCGCCGGGAAGACGATACTCCTTGAGACGATCGCGGGGATCTACGCTCCCAGAGCGGGGACAATCACCCTCGACGGCCACGATATCACCCGCACCGACCCAAAAGACCGGGGGATCGGTATGGTCTACCAGGACTACATGCTCTTTCCCCACCTCACCGTCGGGGAGAACATCGGGTTCGGCCTTCTGCAGCGGGGGGATGACCCTGCCCGGATACGGGAGGCAGTGCGGGAGGCCGCAGACCTGCTCGGGATCGGCCATCTCCTCGAGCGCACGCCGGGGACGCTCTCCGGCGGAGAGCAGCAGCGAGCGGCGATCGCCCGGGCGCTCGTCCTCCGGCCCCGTGTTCTGCTCCTGGACGAACCCCTCTCGGCACTCGACGCCGTCACCCGGGATCGGCTCCGGAAAGAACTGAGAACAATCCACCGGGCGACCGGGACGACGGTCGTCCACATCACCCACCACTTCGAGGATATATTCGCCCTCGCCGACCGGGTCGCGGTGATGCAGGACGGGAGAGTTGTCCAGACGGGCACGCCCGACGAGGTCTTCCGGAAGCCGGCCACCGAGTTCGTTGCCGCCTTCACCGGCATGGAAAATGTCTACTGCGGGGTCTCGATGGTCCGGGACGGGGAGGCGACGATCGACCTCGGGGCGATCACCATCCGGACCGTCACCGAGATCGAGGGCGATGTCTGTGTCGGCATCAGGCCCGAGGAAGTGATCGTATCCCGCGAGCCGTTCGAGTCGAGCGCCACAAATGTCTTCTTTGGAACGGTGACAGAGGTCCGGCAGAACGGTATGTTTTCGCGGGTCGTCGTGGATGCGGGCCTGCCCTTCGTCGCCGTCCTGACCCGGCAGAGCATCGCCCGCCTGGGCCTCGCCGAGGGAGAACCGGCCTCTGTCACCTTCAAGGCCTCGGCAGTCCACGTCTTCACCCGGTAGCCGCCGGAGGATTTATCCGGGCTCCACGCGCAGGGACGACCGATGGAAACCGACGAGATCCGGGAAGAACTTGCCTTTGCCGCCGCGGAGGCCGCCCTCGCCGCCCGGTTCGGCATACCCGCCGATGCGCTCATCCCTCTCCTCTTCTCGCTCCAGTACGGGGGCGACTGGAGCTATGCCTCGGGGGACGTCAGTGCCATATCGGCCGTGACAAAGACCACGGTCTACGACGAAGCGAGCCAGACCGGCTACTCCCTCGAGGAGATCTACCTCTTCATCGACCCGGCGCTCCTGGAACGGGAGGGGACGGTCCACCGGCTCGAGAAGTGCGGCAGCGCTCCGGCCCGGCTCCTCGTCAAGCGGCCCTACCGGGTGCGGCTCGGCGCCGAACGGACCATCAAAATGACTGTTCATCCGCTGGAGCGCGAGATCCGGACCGAAGACCTCGGCACCGTGGAGATAGCCTTCTCGGGCTCCACCGCCTACGGTATCGACCACGAGCTCGAGCACCTCGCCGGGCGGGAGATCCGCGGGGAGAAACTCCGGGTCTTCCGGTTCGGGTGAGGAGGGGATCCCCCGGCGCGTCCCCTGGTTCCCGGGCGCGGGGTCCCGCGCCCGGGTCCTGAAAATAGTAGGGACATGTCCTCTTCCGTGAGATCCGGCTCTATCAGCCGGTTCTCAGACTTTCACGAACCGGCTCTTCGGTGCGCCGCACCGGGGGCATTTCCAGCTGGCAGGAAGGTTTTCAAAGGCTGTTTCCGGCTCAACGCCGTGGGCAGGATCCCCGATCGCGGGGTTATAGATATAGCCGCAGAGGCTGCATCGGTATGAATCCATAACTGGTTCTCCTTTTGCCCCGACCGACCGCGAGGTCGGCAGAGCACAAGATCTCATTTACTCCCGGACGGAGGATAAGTGCTCCGGTCAGGAGACCGGGAGGGGGAGTTCCCTGCCGGTGCAGCCGTCGAGGATGATCGAGCGTTCCCCGTGGTCCGATGCAAACCGGATCAGGTAGACCGGGTAGTAGATCGTGTCGAACCCGACGATCTCCGCCGTGGGCTCAAGCCCTTTGAGGATAATCCGGAGAGAGGGTTCCGTGACCTTCGCCTCGAGGGGCTCCCCCCGGAGTGGCTCCATGGGGAGATCCGCTCCCCGCCGGAGAGAGGAGAGCGCCGGGACCTCCTCTTCAAGCAGCGGCACGTAGACCACCGTATCTCCTATCGTCTTCATCTCCGTGACAAGTTTCGCCTTTGCAAGGCTTTTTATCGCCTTCTTCACCATGCCGGGCGCGAGATGGGTATCGGCCTCGATCTCGGCCATTGTCGAGCCCCCGTTCGCGAGCCCGGCAACGATCTTCACCGCAGCCTCATCGAGGTCCAGAAGTTCCGAAAACCCCGGCATGACCTTCAGCCCCCGGTCCACCTCAACGATGCAGCCGGTAAGCGCGTCAATGACGAACGACACTGTCTTCGTCGTCTTCCAGATGAGCCCGCCGATGTAGCGGACCTCCACCCGGTGAAGCGGCCGGTAGACCCGTTCTCCGGAGACAATCCGCTCCTCGGGCTCGAGGAAGAGGAACCGGCGTTTCCGTTTTGCCATCGCGATATCAAGCGCCTCCTCGCGGAGCAGTACCGGAACCACCGCGTTCGTAGCGGCGGGCGGTTCCACCGGACCTTCCTGGTAGCCGCCGGGACACGGTTCAGCCGGGGCCGCACCGGCCGGCGGGGCGGGCACAAGACGGGGTGTCAGCCCCCGGTGCTCCGTCAAGCGGTCGCCAAAGCGCATCCTCACCTTCTCCCGGGAGAGCCCGCCCATCACGAAGAACTCCCCCGGTTCGAGCTCCGCGAGTTCCCCGACCTCTTTTTTGGACGAAAAGAAGAGGCTGACCGCTTTGAGGTCGTTTTCTATCGAGAGCTTCCCGATGATCTGGTTGTTGCACTGCGAGAGGACGTTCTTTGCCACCAGCGATGGCCGCTGGGTCGCGACCAGCAGCCCGAGCCCGCGCTTGCGCCCCCGGCGGGATATCTCCTCGATCTTCTTGATGGAGTCGCCTGACTGCGGGATGAACTTGTCTGCCTCCTCCACGATCAGCAGGAAGGGCTTCTTTAACCCGCTCTCGAGATCGTAGAGTACGTCGGCGAGGTGAGTCACCTCCTCGCGCATATCGGCCTCCGAGACGTCGAAGATCACCGCCGTCCGGGAGCAGATAGCATTCCGCATCAGTTCCTGGAGGTTTGCCTGCCCGATATCCACGTCGCAGCCGTCGGCGGAGCCAACCCAGAGGACGGGGAACCGGTCCCTGAGCGAGGAATACTCTCCCTCCGTGTCGATGAGACAGAACCCGACCCGCGCCTTCAGGAGCTGCTCGCAGAGAACTGCGATGCTCCAGCTCTTCCCGGCACCCGACTGCGCGATGATACAGGTCCTTCCCGTGACCAGTTCCTGGGCATCGACGGCGATCTCGCGGTCGCCGTCTTTTCCAATCACCAGCTCCATCCGTTAAAAATATCACAGGATGCCCGGAGTTTTAACGCTTCCTCTTCGTTCCATAGGCCCCTTTTTTTAAAATGGAGGCGAATTTATCAACATTTATTCCTACGGAGCGAGAGAACGACCCCAAAGGCCGAGAGGACTGCGAACGCAAGGAAGATCAACTGCACGCTCAGGAGGAACTCCGGGAATATCGCCGGAGTCACGGTCGTCGACCCCATGATGACCGCAAAGACCACGAGGACCGCCCCCATGCTCAGCATCATACCGAGCGACCGCATCATCGCCACCATCGCCGATGCGCTCCCGAAGAACTGCTTCTCCACGCAGCCCATGATGGCGGTGGTGTTCGGGGACGAGAAGAGCCCGAGGCCCAGACCCAGCAGGATCAGGAGGGCGAGGATCACGACGATAGGTGTCGTCTCGCCGAGCATAGAGAAGCCGAAGAGGCCCACGGCCGAGAGCGCCATCCCCACCGAGGCGACCACCCCGGCCTGCTTCCGGTCGGCGAGGCGGCCCGCCACCGGGGCGACGAAGACCTGGATGATCGGCTGGACCAGGAGCAGGGTGCCTGCGGCGGCGGGTTCGTAGCCCCGAATGTACTGGAGGTAGAGGGAGAGGAGGAACGCGACCGCAAACGTGGCGCTGTAGTTGATCAGGGCGGCGAGGTTCGAGGCGGCAAAGACACGGTTCTTCTCGAGGAGCGAGACCGGGAGGAGGGGGCAGGGCTGCCGCTGTTCCACCCGGAAGAAGACCGCCCCGAGCACGAGGGCCACCAGAAGGAGGACCACGCCGGCCGGGGTGGTCGCCGAAGCCAGGCCCAGGAAGAGGCAGAGGATCAGGGCCGACGAGAGGGCCAGCCCCGGGACGTCGAAGTGCTCGGGCTGCCGTTCGTTTAAGAACGCCGGGAACTTTTTGGCGTAGAAGAGAACCGGAACGGCGAGGAGCGCGGTCACGATGAAGATGCTGCGCCAGCCGAGGAACTGGGTCAGGACACCCCCGAGGAACGGCCCGAGCGAGAGTCCGGCATAGACGGCGGTGGTATTGAGCCCGATCGCGTAGCCCCGCTCGCCGGGCGGGTAGAGGTGCGTGATCAGGGCCACGCTGTTCGCGAAGATCATGGCGCCGCCGGCACCCTGCAGGAAGCGGAAGACGAGGAGCAGGCCGAGCGTGGGCGTGAAGATGGTGAGGATGGAGCCGGCGGTATAGACCACGATCCCGATCAGGAAGACGGTGACCTTCCCCCGGGAGTCACCGAGCCTTCCGGCCGGGAGGAGGAAGATGACCGACGAGAGGAGATAGGCGCTGGAGACCCAGGCGAGCGTGGCGGCGTCCGCGGAGAACTCGCTCCCGATGGCCGGCAGGGCGAGGTTGACCGCGGAGCCCGTGAACGGGTTGAGGAACGTGACGACGGTGACCAGGATCAGGATGAATCGCCGTGAATATGATTGAGCGTCTTCCTGCTGCACTGCTGTCACTCATACCTCCCGAAGAGTCCGATCCGGTCCCGGGGTCTGCGCTATAAGAGTATTCACAGCAAGCGCAAATAAGGGCACTGTCCCTGCCGGGTCCGTGCAGTACCTTATGAGAACGGCCCCCCAAGACCCCCGGGAACATGCCCGAACCTTCCCCCGATCCCTGGCAGAAGGTCCGCGACCTCTCGATCCGGCTCATCCTGCTCCTCGGCGTGGCAAGCCTCCTGGGGAGCCTGGTCTCGAACGGTGCCCGGAGTGTCACCGGTCCCTACATCCTCCTCCTCGGGGGGAGTGCGGCGATCGTCGGGCTGGTCGCCGGGTCCGGCGAGTTCATAGGGTACGCGCTCCGGTCTGCCACCGGTGCCTACGTCGACCAGAGTCACCGCTACTGGAGGGTGGCAATGGCCGGCTACGGCCTGCTCGCCGCCATCCCGCTCCTTGCCGTCGTCGGCCGCTGGGAGACTGCGGCCGTCCTCATCATCGCCGAGCGGGTAGGGAAAGCCGTCCGGACACCGGCGCGGGACACGATCCTCTCCCACGCGACGACGACCGTCGGGCGGGGGTGGGGGTTCGGGGTCCATAAGGCGCTCGACCAGGTCGGTGCGGTCATCGGCCCGCTCGTTATGGTCGCCGCCCTGGCCTTGACCGGCGGATATGCCCCGGGCTTTCTCCTGCTCGGCATCCCTCTCGCCGGTGTTGCAATAGTCCTCCTCTTCGCCCGGTCGGCGGTGCCGAAGCCAGGGCGCCTGGAGGTGAACAGGGGAACCAGAGAGAACGGGGATGAACCGCCCGGGATCATGCCGTACGCCACGTTCATCTTCCTCGGCATGGCCGGGTTCGCCAGCTTCCCGCTCATCTCCTTCCACTTGAAAGCCCAGTCGATCATCCCCGACGCCGCCATCCCCCTCTTCTACGCATCCGCGATGGTGGTCTCGGTCATCGTGGCGCTGCTCGTCGGGCGGGTCTTCGACCGCATCGGCACCCATGCCCTCCTCGCCATCCCGGTCCTCAGCACCGCGACGGTCCTGCTTGCCTTCTCGTTCAACCCCGGCGTGGCGATAGTGGGGTCGCTCGTCTGGGGGGCCGGGATCGGGATCTTCGAGACCGTTCTCCGGGCATCGATCGCGGAGTCTACGACGGCGGACCGGAGGGGACAGGTTTACGGCGCCGTGAGCGCGGTCTTCGGGACGGCGTGGTTCGTGGGGAGCGCGGTGATGGGGGTCCTCTACGACGTATCCCTCGGGCATATCATCGCATACGTTCTCATCGTCGAGGCCGCGGCGGTGGCCGCCTACCTCTGGATGTGCCGCTCCCGCATCGTGGTGAGGTTCCAGGAGGGGATCGGGGACCTCATCCCGTAACCCGCCGGCGCGACACCATCCATGCCTTCAGTGCCCCACCGATGGCGCCGCCGACGGCGCCGAGGAGCCCGAAGTAGAGAGCCAGCACGAAGAGGAGGACGGCGATCCCGAGGCCGATGAGGGGGCCGGCAGGACCGAGGAACGCTGTCCCGCCGACGACGGCGACGACCGAGAATATCGCGGCGACGATGAGTCCACCCATGAGCCCGCCGAGAGCGCCCCTGACCGCTCGGCAGTGCTCCAGCATATACCTGATAAGTGGTCTCAGAGGATTCGACCGAATTACGTTGCGCACCAACCCGCGTTCATGGCAAAAAATAACCTGGGGAGAAGATTTCCCGTATCGGGCTCTGGTGAAGTCCTATTCCGGCTGTTATTCTTCCCTGACGAGATTGGTGCCGGACCCTGCCTGTCCCTGAGTTCGACCTTTTTTCTCAAGCACGTCCTCATGCCGTGGACCGTGGTGGCTATCGCCATGGGGGTGGGGCTGACGGGGAGGGGTCTCCCCCTCCCCTGTCTCCACATACTAAGGTTTCCTGTAACCCCCACCCCGCCCGGCCTCCGGCCTCCTCCCCCGCCCCAGGGGACGGGGGCAGTCATGGCGATACGCGACGTTCCGACAGGAACGGAGCTCGAACACCGCCAGGTGCACAGCCCGATGGAAAGCCGTGCTCCGGATTGCAATCAATCGGGAGCACCCGGATGGGATCTTAACAAAGTATTATCAGTTGTTTCGTAGGGCACTACCGACCGCTCCCGGGGGCCCGAGGTGGCCGCCGATGATCCCCCCGAGGATCGGGCCCCTACCGGGAAGAAGGGGCTTATAACGAGCATAAAGATGAGTCCCACCAGTGTGGAGACCCGGTATGAACCGCCGTCCTCTGCCAATCCTCGCCTCCTGATTGAGAAGAGCCGGGGAGGATCGCCCCCCGGTGTTCCTGCGATTACCGGCGGATCGCCCCGGCGATGGCGCCGCCGATCAGGGAGAGGAGTCCCTGGTAGACGAACGCCGCCACAATGATGACGAGCGACGTCCCGAGGCCCGCGATGAACCCGAACGCCCCGAGGAGAACCGTGCCGCCGACGAGGAGCAGCACCGCGATGACGATGGCACCGAGGATGCCGGCAAGCAGCCCGGCCTTTGCGCCGTTGCTGATCCCGCGCCCGGACATCCAGCCGGCGACGAATCCACCCACCAGCGGCCCGATGATAGGCAGCAGGAAGCCGAGAATGAGTCCCACGAGCCACCCGACGATGACACCCGTCCAGAAGTTATCAGCCATATCCTTCCATCACCGGCGGGAGTTCGGGAACGTGATATATAAGTGTTGGGGCGGGGCGCAGGTTACGGGCAAATCCGGGTCCCCGCCCTTCCGGCAAGGGCGTCGGCGGCCCGCTCAAGCGATGCGATGGTTACCCGGCCCCCTCCGGCTTCGAGGAACCCGATGGCCGCCTCGATCTTCGGCCCCATGCTCCCGGGCGGGAACTGCCCCGCCGCGAGATGCTCTCGTGCTTCAGCAACCGTCATCTCGCTGATATCCTGCCGGCCCGGCCGCCCGTAGTTTAAGGCAACATGCTCGACGTCGGTCAGGATCAACAGGTCACCGGCGCCGATGAGGCGGGCGAGGAGCGCCGCGGTGTAGTCCTTGTCCACCACCGCCTCGACGCCCCGGAGGGTGCCCTCGCTCTCCGCGACCACCGGGACACCCCCGCCGCCCGCGGCGATAACGATCACTCCGGCCATGAAGAGCCGGAGTATCGCCTGCCCTTCGACAAAGGCGACCGGGCGCGGCGAGGGGACCACTCGCCGGCAACCCTGCCCCGGCACCTGCACCACCTGCCAGCCCTTCTCCTCCTGGAGCCGTTTCGCCTGCATCGCCGTGTAGAGCGGGCCGATAGGTTTTTCGGGGTTTTCAAACGCCGGGTCGTCGCCGTCCACCAGGGTCTGGGTGAGCACCGTCGCGACCGGGCAGTCGAGCCCCGCCGCCAGAAGGGCCTCATGCATCGACTGCTGGAGCAGGTAGCCGATCATCCCCTGGCTCTCCGCCCCGCAGACGTCGAGTGGCATCGGTGGAAGAGACTCCTTTGCGATCTCGTTTTTGAGGAGGATGTCACCCACCTGCGGTCCGTTCCCGTGGGTGATGACGACAGCGTAGCCATCGCTCGCGATCTCGGCGATACGCCGCGAGGCTCTCCGGACGTTCGCGAACTGCTCTTCGGCCGTCCCCGTCTCCCGGTGCCGCAGGATGGCGTTGCCGCCGAGCGCGATAACCACGGCCTTCCCCGGCATCCCGTTACCCCCGCTCCAGCGTGCAGGTCATGCAGTGGGGGCCGCCGTAGCCCCCCGTCAGGTTCTCGAGGCGGAGTGGGTATACCTCGATATCGTGCCGGGAGAACTCCGCCTTGTGCGGGAAGAACCGTCCTTCGTTCCTGATCCGGCGGTAGTCCTCCTCTGCGTGGCGGAGGAGCCGCCCGTAGCGTTGCGGATCGTCTCCGGCCTTCCGCTCCAGGTTCAGGAGCACCGTCCGCATCACCCGCTCCCCCTCCACCGCAAGGATGCTGCCGTCGCGGATGCAGAGGATGTTTGCGGCGTAGGAGAGCTGCTCCAGGATCGAAAGATCGATCACCGCAAACCCCTTCGACCGGATGTAGTCGTAGAGGCTTGCGGTCTCGCCCGATGACTGATACCCCCCGTCCGCCCGGCAATAGATATCGACCCGCGCCCTCCGGAGAAGCACTTCAGATCCGATCACCACACCGCTTCCCGCGACGTTGAAGTAGGTGTCGAGGTGCATATCGACCATCGGGTCGGGCCGGTCGCCCGGGATGAGCGGGTGGCCTGGCTGGTGGACGATGCCGATCTCGTCGAACCCCGGGGCGCAGCCGAGAAACTGGCATACCCCGGCATGGTTCGTCCGGTCTCCGGTGCCGAGGAGGGCGAACTCCCCCATCGGCATGAAGTCCCCACCCTCGAACGTTCCCGGCTCCTGCACCGTCCCGACGACCGGGATGCCGAGGATCTCCCAGAGGAACCGGGTAATCTCGGGCTCCCGGGCCCGTTGCCGCTTTGCCGGCCGTGCGACGACGAGGCCGCAGGGGGTCACCGCCTGCTGATCGCGCATGAAGTAGAGGTTTGCGAGCGGCTGGCGCTCCAGGATATGGACGTCCACCCCGCCACGGGGGTGTCCCCGTCCTACCTCGATAACCGGATTTAAAAGGAGGAGGGTGAAGAAGTGCTGCGAGTCCAGGGCGTTGGCGTTCTGCTCCATGCTCCGGCGTGCCTCCGCCACCTCTCTCCTGCCGCCCCGGAGGGAGACGGTCTCGTGCGCCCAATCGACGAGCCGCCGGCGCACCGCCGGGTCGCGGTCGGCGGCATCGAGGATCGTCTCCTTGAGCCGCAGCACCCGGACCCCGAACTCCTCCCGGAGAGTGCGTTCGAGGTCGTCGTGCTCCTGGCGGGCCTTGTAGCGGCTGAACGCCCGTTCGTAGAGGGCGGCATGCGGCTCCAGCAGCCCGAAGAACATCTCGATCCCCGGCCGGTGGACGGCCACTCTCCGGAGCCGCTCCCACTCTGCCCGCACACCGGCCGCCATCTCCTCACCGCCTCCGCCGTGACACGACGAAGAACTCCGCGATCATCACCCCTACGGCCGTCGCTGCCGCGAGGATCCAGTTCACCCGCCCGCCGAGAATGAAACTGATACCGGTATAGACGGCAAACACCAGTATGCCGTAGAGGAGGGTCCTTGCGTATCGATGCATCTTATGAGTCCTCTTGCTGGCGAACGGATAAACCTGCCGCGGGCAGGGCTCAGGGAGCCTGGTACAGGAAGTGGCCCAAATCCCTGATCCGGCGAAACATAGCCCTCGGCCGCCTGCCGGGGGCGACTGCCTCCTCCGCCCGGAGAGCGAAACCGCAATAATTATTATTCCGGGAAACAATCGACACTCAGGAAATAGTATCCACCCAGCAGGAGGAGGTGTTCACATTGAGGATCAGACGTTACAAATCCCCCATCTCAACGACCGCAAAACCGTTCAGGATAGTGCGGCGACTGCAGCGCAACCCGACCTACACCCCGCTCAGGACCAGTCCTGTGGTAAACGCCGCCGTGCTCGCGGCCCTCTCGGCGACGTCCGCCATGTCGGGGCTGACCTTCGGGTTCTGCATGCGCCTCGTGGGGCTGTGAGGCCCCCTCTCATCAACAACGACTTTTTGGGTCCGTCATAGCCCGATGACGTCCATCACCCGGAGCCCGAACTGGACCATCCCCGACCGCAACGTGCCGAGGAGGTTGTTCCCCTCGATCGTGGTCGTGCCGTTCCGCATCGCCGCCCGGAACGTGTCAAACGGCCTATCCGACGTCATGACATCCTCCACCGTCTCAGAATTAGTGGTCACCGTGACGATCGGGTCCGGGCAGCCCTTTGCATCAAACTGGACGATCTTGCGGTCATGGAAGGTGATCCCGATGACCAGCACGCCGTCGGGAGACTGGACATAGAGGTTGACCTTCTCGCCCTCGAACGGCCCGGTCACCCATCCCGGCAGCCGGTCGGCGTACTCGTTGTAGGTCAGGGTATACTCCCGCATCGCAAAGAGGAGTTTCACCTCTGCCGGGCTCAGGTCGGCGTTATCGACCACGAGCCCGCCCGTCCCCGCCACAAGCGCCAGCGCTGCGACGAGGAGGACGAGCGCTGTCCGCAGGGCCGCCGTCACCGCCGTCCTCCCGCCCGCTCCTCGTACTCCGGTGCGCCGGTGCCAGGAGTGATGCTATACCCGGATCGGGCTCTCTGATCGCCTGTACAGGGATGCAAGTAGCAGTCGCACATGCCGTCTCTGAGGATGGATGGGGGAGTTCTGGTATTTCAGAATGTCTATCCGGACCCGCAGGGAAAGGGGTGCCGGGGAGCATTTACTGCCCGGGCCTGCACCCCGGGACCCGACGGGGAGAGGGAGGCCGAGATCATGCGAGCCCTCCAGGTCGTCCGCCGCATTCCGGGAGGGAAAGGGAGATATGACAGCACCTGCGTCAACTACCCCTGGTTAAAACCGGGGGCTTGCAGCGGGGGCCCCTTGTGGGGCACAGGGCTGCAATTTAATCGGTGCGAAGGTTGACGGTTCAAAAGACGTCCTTATTCGCACGGGCCGGTTGACGCGGCCCCTACCGATTATCCGTGGGATCACGGAATCACCGGCTACCTTTCGTAAATGGTTCAGAGCGCCGTTGACATCGGCGTTGATCAGGGTGCCCAGAGCACTCCGGTACAACCCTCGCTTGATCCGCCGCGTCCTCCCGTAGGGGGGGTTGCGGATCGGGTCGAGCGCGAGAGCGTCCACCTGCGAGGTGTAGGCTTCTGAATGGGAGTCATCGAACCGGATACCATACCCCTCGCACGTGCTCTTC
>DASQ01000083.1 GCA_002503885.1 Methanoculleus marisnigri
GTTGTAGGTGCTCGTCGAGTGATACACATACGGTTTGCCCTGGATGTATTTGATCTCAAGGCACTTCGTTCCCATCTGCCGCTGCCTCTCAAGCCAATCAGCTGCCCAATAGTCCATGATATAATATTAGGGAATAAATGCATATGAATATTTCGGCGATCTGGCGGCAGAGTGCTAAATTGGGCATAGAGTGAAGAAATTAATCCCTAATCGCAGAATAGTTTGGGGTACAAGTGTCGGGAGGCGGGGAAAACCCTGCTGAAGATCGGGGTCTTCGAGCCGTCCTCAAAGACCTGTTCGGTCTGCGGCTACCGGAAAGCCGATCTGACGCTGAAGGATCGGGAGTGGACGTGCCCGGACTGCGGCACGACCCACGACCGGGACCTGAACGCCGCGATCAATATCAAGAACGTTGCACTTGCAGGCGCGGATAAGCGCCGTCGAGCCTGTGGACTCGCTCCCGGTGGGGAGGGGGATGAAGCAGGAAGCCCCCTGCGTAAGCTGGGGGTAGTTCACCATCGTCAGGATTCCGGCGGCAATGTCATTGCGACTGACCGGCCGTTCGCGACGGGGCAGGGCCGGAGTTACACTATCTCGTAAAAATTGCTCAGATGCGAACACAAGGATCGCAGGAACCGGTACCCCGATAAGATCTCATCCGGTTCAGAATAATTCCGGGGCTGCATCTTATTCTCTTCCCTCGCAAGCAGGTAACAGACCTCCGAATAGACCCTCTCCCGGACTAACTTGAGGCAGGTCTGGTGATAGCGTTCGACATAGGATGCCGCCTTAAACTCGGGAAAGACCTCAAAGTGTGGTTCGTTGTTCCTCACACTATTTCGGGACTTCTCGCAGTCTTCCAGCAGGAGCATATACCCAAGCCAGGGAGACGGAGAGGTTTTGAAGGCTCCCTCCCGGTAGGCAGTCCAGAGATCGTACGCACTCCCTAAAACCTCCTCGGTCCGGTTGTTGATGTTGTTCCCGAACGACGGCCCCTTCTGGGACTTCAGTTCAAGGACGGCAACCAGTTCCTTCCTTTCGTCAGGATAGTGTCTGACAACAATAAGGTCCCACTGCTTCTCCGCACGGAAGTATCCCGGAAGGTCGAGAGAGCTCTTCCGCGTGCAGATATCGCCCTCAGGCACCCCGATATCCACCAGCAGACCCAGGATGAGCGAGAAGAACCGGTCCATATGCTTTCCGCCCGTCGCTTCCGAACGAAAGCCCTGGTCTCTTACACCCCGGTTGTCCTGATCTTTTGCCTGCGATGCTCTCTTATCCCAGAAATATCGCACCGCACAAGAAAAATAGTCCTCTCGGGAAATTTCCCGGAGTATCCTGTCACTCACCATGAACCTGCCTCTATCAGAACAATCGAGACTGTTTTGCCTGATGAGTAAACCGTTCAACCTCCATGAGGAAATATTTTTCTTCTACCTCGATGCTGATGCTGTTTCGGCCCCACCGTGCAGCAGCGAGGCCGGTAGTCCCCGTACCACCAAAGGGGTCGAGGACGGTATCGCCCACGAAAGAGAACATCCGCACAAGTCTCTCAGCCAGTTCCAGGGGGTAGGGCGCAGGGTGCTCCCGGGTCGATGCTCCCTTAAGGTCCCAGACCTGGCGGAACCATGCCTTCTGATTCTCCTCCGAGATGACCGAGAGCAGCCGTGCCTCAAGTGTGGGCTTCCGGTAACCGCCGGATTTCCTCTGGAAGAGGATATACTCTATATCGTTTTTGACGATCCCGTTGGGCTCATAGGGTTTGCCCAGGAACGATCCCGGCGAGTCTGCCTCAAAGCAGGCATTGGCTATCTTGTACCAGATGACCGGGGCCAGGTTGTCGAACCCGATCTTCCGGCAGTGTTCCTGAATGCTGGCGTGGAGAGGCATGACGAGATGACGCCCGACCTCCCGTCGGGGTAAGCAGACGTCACCGACAACGATGACCAGACGGCCTCCGGGGACGAGAACCCGGCAAATGTGTTTCCAGACCCGGTCGAGTTCTTCTAAGAAGGCCTCATAGTCCTCAATCTGCCCGAGTTGTTCGTCCTTCTCAGGATATCTCTTCAGGGTCCAGTAGGGAGGCGATGTCACAACCAGATGAACGCTCTCATCAGGGAGAAACTCAAGGTTGCGGCTATCTGCGTTTATAAAACGGTGGTATGTCGGCAGATTACCGGATATGGCTTCAATCTCTTTCATCAGCGAGGGATTCTTGGCTATCATCGGGATAGCACGTTGACCTCCTGCCTCCGCCAGTTCAAGAATCTCAGCAGGCACATGGTTCTCCAGCGGCTGATCCTGCCCGGTTTTATTGATAAAGAACGATCTCTCGGCAACGATGGGGAGCGTTCCCGGCGGATGAAACGGTCTGGAACTCATGCCACTGCTTCTATGATTAATATCCCTTATCAAATAATTGTACCGGAGTCTTCTCCTCGCGGGTTTCACCCCGGGTTCTTCGTGCAGGCTGGCACCCAGGTGGGGAAGCCCTTCGGCCGTCTCCCCGGCAGAGGGGTTCCGCCCGGCCGTCGCAACGATGGCGAGGTGGGTGCCACCCGTGAACTACCCCGCGCTCATCGGTGCTGAGATCTCCGGGGATCGTTTCCCTCTGCATTGAGAGCGGGTTCACAAGTTCGATGACGCACTCCATACTTATGCTGCCATATCAGCCCGCTTCTAATATCAAGATGCGCCGTGTGGAGCGTGAAAATGAACCCGCGTTAGTAGAGCTTCCGGGTCTCCCGAATCTTCTTCCTGTCGCGGAAGTGGAACCGAGAGGTGTTCTCATTAATCCGCCTCGTTTTAGCACATTCCTCCATTAAATAGGCATACCTTACCGGGGAACGAACCTATCCACAACAGGGTAGTGGTCGTTGTCATTTAACTTTATGAATTTCCTTTCCCGCCCTTTGCATCTCTCACGGCCTGCCTTCTGTGTGGGACCATATCCCGATCTGCACCATGGATTGCTTCACGCGAAACTACGAAATTTCAGTTCTGCTGAATCGGGCATGAATGTGGAAGCATAGACCCGGGACGAGGAATCACCCCGGGCATGCCCCTGCAGTGGACCGTGGGGATATCGCCTCGCGGGGGTGGGGCTGACGGGGAGGGGGTCTCCCCCTCCCCTGTCTCTACTGCCTCATGGGATACCCGTAACCCCCCCCAGGGCGGGGGCAGTCATGGCGATACCCGGTGGAAAGCCGTGCTCCGGAGTACCCCCGGAGTGCGACCATAGCGCCCGCCCCCACACGCCAAAATTCCTAAAATAAACTGACAAGATGCAGTAGTATCTTCAATTCCCGATACGCTTCAAAAAAAGACCAGGGGTATCATCCCCGGCGTTCAGGCGTCAATCCGTTCGAGTTCCGGGGGGGCGCCTGCGGACCAGACGCTGTACTGGGCATTCGGCACCCACCGACAGGCTTCGCCATCGGCCTCCACCGACCAGAAGGTATAGTGCGCGGTCAACCGGTCGCCGGCACCGTTCAGTTCCACCGACCCGAACAGAGGCCCGCCGGCCCCCCCTGCAGTTCCCTCAAGGGCGATCTTCAACTTCGAGATCTCCGTGGTGTCGGTCTGCGTCCAGGTCATGGCGACGGTCCAGAGGGCATCGTAGGACGCGAGGCTGTAGCCGTCAGGCTGCCGTCCGAGAATATCCCGGATCTTCTGGATGGTAGCCGCACCCGACGCAGCGCGGTCCTGCTGCCCGAACTCCGGGCCGGTAAATCTCGTCTGCGCCGCAAACCGGGCGGCATCTCCTGTCACGAGGGAATCGAGGAGGACGTTGCCGTCGCACCCGTACCACCGGACCTTCGTGAGGTTCCGGGTCTTCGCAGCAGCCTCCATGATCGCCGCTGCCTCGTCGAGGCTGATCAGGTAGACGCCGACCTTTTCCTTTCCGTGCGTAGCGATCGCCCGGCGCATACCGGACCCCGTCGAGGACCGTGCCGTTGCCCCGCTTGAACGACGCCGTGGCGAGTTTCTCCAGTTCATCGCCCCAGACGTCGCCGCGCCATGCCGGCACGATCGCGCTCGTCCCTTCCTCCTTGAGGTAGTATGCCATTGCATCGGCCTGGTAGGTGTCCGGCGGCACGAACCGGTAGACGTTGTCGTCCGCAATCGCAAGCGACGGCGCCGTGCTCATGGTGCTGATGAGGACGATCCCGTGTTCGTCGGCGTAAGTCCGGGTAGCGTTCAACTCGGCGCTGGAACCGGGCCCGATGACGATCCTGACACCCTGTTCACCGAGCGCCTGCAACTTCTCAAGCGCAACGGCGGGGTCGGTCCCGGTATCCTCGACGATCACCCCGACACGGTAATCCGAGTCGATCGCCGTGAAGTAGTCGTTGATATCCCCGGCGGCCACCTCGAGGGCGACCCGGCTCGCCTCTCCGCCTTCCGCATAGTCGCCGGTGAGCGGCAGGAGGGCGCCGACGAAGATTCCCTGTACTGCCTCGCCCATTTCTGCGGGAGCAGTCTGTGTTCCGGTGCACCCGCAAACGAAGAGGGACAGTTCAGGTCGGTGAAAACAGGTGAGATCCGGCCGAGACCGGCCGGGAAGGCGACTGGCCGAAGGTGCGAAGCCTCACAGCTCCTCCTGGTCTCCCTTACGGATCATGTCCCGCGACTTCCTCTGCATCTCCATGCCGATATCGGTATCGATGCTCTTTACCGCCTCCTCTGCGGTCCGGATCACGTCCCGGCCCGGGATCTCCCCGAGAATATCCTCAGACGGCAGTTCCGTGCCTTCGGGTACCTCCGGGGCCTCGGTCGGGGCGCCGAGGTACTCGGCGGCCTGCTTGATAATGCTCGAGAGCTCGAACGGGAAGATGATCTTCGTCGCCTGGCCGTCGGCCATCCTCTTTAAGGCGTCGAGCGAGAGGACCGTGATCGCCCGCCGGTCAAGCGGCCGGGCGCCGACCGAGAGGATGCGCAGGCCCTGTGCCTCGCCCTGTGCCTGCAGGATCCTGGATAACCGTTCACCCTCGGCTCGCAGGATCTTGCTCTGCCGCTCGCCCTCGGCCTCCAGGATGATGCTCTGCCGGTTCCCCTCCGCATTGAGGATCGCCGCCCGCTTCTCACCGTCCGCCCGGAGGATCGCGGCACGCCGCTCCCGCTCGGCCGCGGTCTGTTCGGTCATCGCCTGCTTGACCGCACCGACCGGGTCGACCTCCTTGATCTCCACCCGCTCGACCTTCACACCCCAGGCGTCGGTCTCACGGTCCAGGATATCCCTGAGGCGGGCGTTGATGATGTCCCGGTTGTAGAGGACCTCATCGAGCTCCATGTCGCCGATGATCCCGCGCAGGCTCGTCTGCGCCAGCGCCAGCGTCGCCGTCCGGTAACTCATCACCTCAAAATAGGCCTTCTCGGGGTCGATCACCCGGACGTAGACGATCGCGTCCACGTTCGTCGGGGAGTTGTCCTTCGTGATCACCTCCTGCCGCGGAACGTCCATCACCTCCGTCCGGAGGTCGAGTTTCTTGACCACCGTGATCAGCGGGACCACCCACCTAAAGCCGGGGTTCATCCTCCCGATGTACTGCCCGAGACGTATCTGGAGTCCCTGCTCGTAAGGCTGCACGATCACCACGCCACGGGCGAATATGATGACGATGACGATGATGAGAAAGACCGTAATCAATCCGGTCCACGGAATCTGTCCAGTAAGAATCATCTCACAAAACCTCCTTCACGACGACGTGCACCCCTTCGGAGCGCACGACGATAATCCTTCTCCCGGCCGGGATGCTCCCGGACTCGGAACGCGCGCTCCACTCCATGCTCCCAAGCCGCACCTTCCCCGCGAGTGTCTCCGGATCGACCGGCATGATCACCGTCCCCTCGAGGCCGATGAGCGAGTCCCGGGAAAGGGTCGTCGGCGGCCCCCGACCGGGCGTGAGACGGCCATAGAGCCAGACTGTGATGGAGGCCGCAATGATCGCCGCCAGAACACCGACGATGAGACCGGTGGGAGAACTGAGAATATCGACGCCGAGGAGGAGGAGAACCCCGAGGATGATCAGGACTGTCGCAGGGACAGCGATGAAGAACCCGGGCTGGTAGACCTCCACCAGGAGCAGCACCGCCCCGAGCACGATCAGAATCCAGCCGAGAGCGATCCCCTCTGCAAGCATAGAACCTGAGTCAGCTTTCGGCTATAAAAGCCTGCTGAAGGACGATTTCACCCGAGATCCATCACCGGCGTGATCCGCGGCGGCACCGCCCGCTCGACCACGATCGGGGCGCCGCCGAACGGGATGATGCTGATCCGGAACGATTCGCCGGGCGCAAGCGATCGTGCGGGGTAGACCAGCAGGTCGAACTGCTCCCCCGGTTCGAGGAAGGAATCGTCGTCCGCCTGCTGGAACGGAACCGTGTGCGCCATTCGGACAATCGTCCAATTCCCGGGCTGTACCGGTGCTTCTGCAGTCCTCCCGAGGCGTTCGGTCCCGTCCGGAGTGGTGACCACGACCGCGGTCCGGCTCATATCGACGCTCCCCATATCGCCGATAACGAGGCGGACGTTGCAGGCAACCGACCCCATCCTCGATCGGTCGGGCCGGGCGCACCAGAGGTCGGTGCCGCCGACACTCCCGCTCGCGAGCGCATACCCATAGACGTCACCGGAGACAACCAGGCATCCCCCGGTCTCGCCGATGGCCGAGTAGACGAGGCCTGCCGGAGGACCGGCGGGAACGGTCAGGGCGTGGACTGCAAGCAGGGCAAGCAGGACCGTCACGACGCCGAGGATCGCCCCTTCGAGCGCCGTGAGACCGCCTTCCTCCGGATCCATACAGGATCCTCGCCTGCCGCGGATATATTCCTGCCCTACGCCCCGTCCAGGTTGTACCGGGCAAAGACCGCCGGGGCACCGAACGAGACCCAGGCGCCGGCGGCGGCGGCCCGGAGATACTGGAAGAGATAGATGGCGGAAACGGGGTCAGGCGGGACGAGGAGCCCGAGCCCGAACCAGATCGCCCCGGTCACGGCGATCCCGAAGATGTAGCGGAGCAGGCGGACCGACCCCTTCCCGATGACACACATGCTTCCCCGGTGGTGCTCTGCCGCCGCACCGGCCGCGAACCCGAAGAAGAGCCCCGACACCGTGACGGCGTCCCGGAGGAAGAGCGGGTGGATAGGCTCCCCCGACCTCTCAAGCGCCCCCGCCGCCCAGGACGCCGGGACCTCCCAGTCCCCGAGGGCCGCGAGGGCGGTAAACGAGACCAGCGCCAGGGCGAGGGAACCTGCGAACGCGACGAGCACCTGCCGGGAGAGCGGGAGGGCGGCGACCCGGCGGCCCACCGGCTCCTCGATAGCCAGGAACCCGAGGAGGACGACGGCGCCGATCGCCCAGCCCGCGATGACGTCGGTCGGGAAGTGGACACCGAGAACGACCCTTGACGCGCCGATGAGGAAGATCAGAGCGACCGCAAAGGCAGAGAACCACCAGCGCCGGGCATCGATGGCAATCAGCCCCCAGAGCGCCATCGACCCTTGAGCATGCGCCGACGGCAGCCCGAACGACGGGTAATTCCCGAGTGCCCTGACCTCCGGGCTCACCCAGTAGGGGCGGGGGAGGTGGAAGGCGACCTTGAGCGCCTCGTTGAGCCCGCCCGAGATCCCCATGAGGAGCCCGAGACGGAGCCCGAGGCGCGGGTCCCAGCACCAGTAGAGGATCGGGATGACGAGCAGGTAGAACTCCGGCTGCCCGAGGAATGAGAAGAACTGCATCGGCGTCTCGAGCCATGCCGCCTGGGTCTGGAGCGCCTGGATCAGGCCGATCTGAATGTCCGTCATGCCTCACCTGCCGGGGTCGGTCTTCGCGAGCAACAGGGGCCTCGCTCCCCCGATGCCATGGGGGCGTAGGGGGCCGGGATGCTTATGGTTTTCCAACCGCGGCCGCTTCGGGAACGTGGATCGCGGGGAACGCGTCGAGGAGTTCCCGCGTCAGTTCGGCCCCGAGCGACGGCTGGACGGACTCGAGCCAGAGGAAGAACCCGGCCATGTGGGGTGTCCGCCGGCTCTCGAACTTGAACCCACCCGCCCGATTGGGCACCATCTTGAGGTACTCCTTCTTGTTCCTCGTCCGGAGATAGATGATCGGCCGGTACTCCGGGATGTTCACCGCCAGGATGACCTTCGAGAACTGCTTCTGGATCGTATCCGGGTCGTAGGTCTTCCCCTTGATGCGGATAGGGTACCGGGCGTCAAGCATCCGGAGGGCGGAGGGGTAGAGCCCCCCAAAGAGGACTTTCTTCACGATCGGCGGGATCTCGTCCGGCGTCCCGAGCTCCCCGATGCCTCGCCGGGAGGTGACGGAGGTGATGATGCTCTGCATCCGCTCATCGTGCAGTTTTTTGTAGTCGAACGGCCGCCGCGGGGGAATATCGGCGATCGAGACCAGTTTCTTGTGCCGGACCTGGTGGGTCAGGCTCCCCTTCAGGTCCCCGGGACGGATCAGTGACTTCAACTCCTCGCAGGTGGGGGTGGTGAGGAGAGCGTTGTCGGGCTCCCGCAGAAGGCGGCGGACGACGGCCGTCCGGGATATGTCGACCGAGGAGATGAGGAGGAACGGCACGGTCGGCTGTCCGTAGAGGTAGCCGAAGAGCTGTTTCTTGTAGCGAATCTCCGCCTCGAACTCTTTTAAGTCGGCAGGAGAGGTGATGATCTCGCCAAACGTCAGCGCCCCGGTATGATCGACGAGCATCATATCGACTTCGGCAAGATCCTGACCGTTGCCACGGACCTTGATATCCCCGATGTTCGAGTAGAAGAGCCCGTTCTGGCCAAGTTGCGCCCGCCGGACCTTTCCAGGCCCGTCTGCCCCCCGGGCCACGACAGAGCGGATGAGGTCGGTCCGGAGTGAGAGGTCGAGGACCATCTCGTAGACGATCGCCTCAAACCACCGCCCTTCGGCGGTCCGCATCTCGGGGATATCCTCGGAGAAGAGCTTTTTTCGATCCGCGGGGCGCAGGTGGCGCAGCGCTCTCATGATGATCGCCCGCGTCGGCTGAAGCGAGCTGAAGTTTTTGTCGAGCCACGTAATCATCTGTAACATTCGTTTCACACAACTGGGGTATTGCTATCGTATTGAGGACCGGATGGGGGTCAGAGCACTCCCTGACAGGGAAGTCTATCATCCTACAAGTGCTCATAGAGTTTCCGGTCTCCGGGACTATGAAATTACGCATGATCTCATCACGGGGAGAGGCATCACCATGATCGCTCTTACGACCTGCTCTCAGGAGGAGGAGAGGCACCCGGGGGTTCACATCCCGGACCGGGCGCGGCGGTCCGTCCTGCTCGTGGCAAACGGCAGCGTTCCGGGAGTGCCCCGACAGGAGACGCGAGGGGATCCCACAGGGTGGAAAATAGTGGGGTGCTGTTTCAGTTGTGCAGTGCCCCGATCAGACCGTCTTGATCGCCTCTTCGAGCGACATCGCCGGCGCGACGTGTGCAACCCCGTAAGAGCTGAACGGCGCGGTAATCTTTAAGATGGAGCGCTCGTCCGGCGCTTCGAAGACAGCAACCGATATGTGCCTCCCGATAAGGAGATAGCGGTGGTGGACCTTTACATCGGAGGGGAACTGGAAGTGCTTCCAGAGTTCCAGCACATGGTGGGTGTGCTCAGGTTCGAACACATACCACAGGACAAAAAGCATCGTCTTCACCGGACCATCCATACCCCCCCGGGTATAAAAAGCCTGCACCAGAGGATCCGGTATGGATAACATTCTTACCCTCCGGGACCGTGCCCGGAAGAAGACCGTCACTCGTAGCGGAGTGCCTCGATGGGATTCAGGCGCGCCGCTTTCCATGCCGGGTAGAAACCGGCCAGGATGCTCGTTACCGTCCCGAACGCCATCGCAAAGGCAACGTAGCCGATCACCACCGAAACGGGGACACCGCCCCCTCCCGATACGGCGAAGTCCGTAAAGAACTCCGCTACCGAGGCGCTGACATAGTAGCCGACCGCTATGCTGACGATGCCGCCGACGAGGCTTCCCGCAATCCCGAGGAACAGGCTCTCGTCGAGGAACATGAAGAGCACCTCCCTCCTTCGCGCCCCGATACTCCGCATCAGCCCGATCTCCCCCGTCCGCTCCGTGACCGATATGATCATGACGTTTAAGATGCTCACGCTGGCGACGAGGAGCGATACCGCGCCTATGCCGAGGAGGAAGATGTTGATGGCGTCGGAGGTCTCATAGTAGAGATCCAGGATCTCGCGAGAGTCCAGAACGTCCACGACCTCTTTTCTGCGGTTGATCTGCTGGTCGATAGCGGCCTTCACCCCCTCGATCTCCGAGAGATCGCTGACCTTCACGACGACCCGGCTGTAGTCCTGTTCCCCGCGCCGCTCCGTATACCAGTCTTCCGTGACGATGAGGGCATAGTCGGGGTTGATGTCGATGCCCATCCCCCGCTCCGCCGCGATCCCCACGACCCGGACGCTTTCGCCGCCGACGTCGATGCGGCTCCCGGATGCAGGTCAAGTTCGTCGGCAAGGAGCGCGCCCACCATCACCCCTGAGGACCTCGCCTGCGGGTAGATCCCGGCTTCCTCCTGCAGCAGGAAGGGGATATCTTCTGCAGGCAGGGCATACATCGTCACGTAGCCCCCCGCATCCCGCAGCTGCAGCCGATCCGACGCGAGAATCATGGGGATGACGCGGTGCTGCCCGGCGGCCTTCTCTATCAGCCCCAGGTCTCTCTCGGAGATGCGCGCGGCAAGGGTGTTTCTGGGGTCGAACGGGTCGCCGCTCGATGCCGCCAGATGCGGTGTGACGAGCACGGTGTCGCTCACATCCGAGACCATCCCCCCGACGAGCACCGAGAGGCTGCTCCCCATGATGCCGAGGGATGCGATCGCGATCACCCCGATGACGATCCCGATGATCGAGAGCGCCGAGCGTATCCAGTGCCTCCGGAGATTCCTGACCGCGAACGAGAAGAACATCACGCCAATCTCCCGTCCACGATCCGGATCGTGCGGCGGGCATACCCGGCGACGGCGGCCGGGACCAGTATCCCGCCATCCCCGTCCTCCTCTCCGGTGCGGTTCTCAAGCGAGATCGGCCGTGTGGCAGTGTAGAGGTTGCCGTCGTCGTCCCGGTACTCGACGACGAGCGGGATCTCGGTCACGCCTGTGTCAGTCTGAAACGTCACCTCGAACGTCGAGATGTCGTCGGGGTCGAGGGTCCCGACAACGTAGACCCGGAACGGGTCAATAGGCGTCGCGGGCGCACCGGCGGTGACGAGCACCGACCGCGCGGACTCGAGGCCCGCGTTCATGACGTCGCCCGTCGCCCGGTAGCCCCCGGCGGTGGGCGCGACCTCGACGTTCGTGATGACCGGATCGGCCCGCTGTTTATCCTCGCCGAAGGCGATCGGGAGAACCAGGTCGCTGGTGTGGGTGTTGATGCCGTTGCGCCAGACCACCCGGAAGGTGACGTTCGTCTCCAGATCGGGTGTCAGGTTGAAGAGGACGGTCGCCGTACCGTCAGGGGCAAGAGCCCCGACAAACGCCCCGGTCGGGGTGACGGTAAAGCCCTCGCCGAGCGGCGTCACCTGGACGCCGGAGGCGGCGTTCGGGCGGGGGTTCCCGACCCGGACGGTGACGGCGGCCGTCCGTCCTTCGGAGAAGGCGTCCGGCCTCCCGGCCACAGATGCCTGGAGCACCGTGCCGTCGACCCGGACGGGGACCGGGTGGCTGAGGGTCCCGTTCTCCCGGAGGTCAAGGGAGAAGCGGGGGTAGTAGGTACCATCGGGAGCATCCGCCCGGACGGCGAAGGTGAATGTACGGTTGAGGCCCGCCCCGATATCCCCGACCGAAGGGTAGGGGTCGCTTGCCGGGAGCACACCGTCCTCGTAGAGGCGGGCCCCGCCGAGCGGAACGGTCGAAGAGCCGGTATTCTGCACGACGACCGTGATAGTCCCCTCATCGCCCGGCATCAGGACCACCGGGTCGACCGTGGTGGATGTCACCGTCACGTCTCCCGGGGCCGCGGCCGCGGGGGAGACGAGGAGGCAGACCAGGATGAGCAGGGCCGCAACGGACCCGGGGCGATCGGTTCCCACACGGGAGAATGGAGAGAACCCCTACTTCAACGTTGCTCCCGGAGGCCGGCATAAAACCTTTGACGGCAGAGAGCGATAACTCTTGAGACAACCGTCGCCCCGCCGGGGATCCGAGGAGAGCATGGGACAGAACAATATCGTTATCATCGGTCACAGGCAGCCCGACACCGACAGCATCTGCAGCGTCATCGGCTACGCCGAGCTCCGTAACCACGCGGAGCCCGGCAAGTATATTCCCGCCCGGTGCGGGGAGGTGAGCCCGGAAACACGGTTTGCGCTCGAGACGTTCAACGCGGAGGCACCGGTTTATGTAGCAAGCGTCGAGCCCAGCGTATCGGATATACCGCTCGATACCCGGAGCGTCCGGCAGGACGTCCCGACGATCGACGTCGCCGCCCTGATGGACACCTACGACATGCGGAACATGCCGATCACGGACGGGGACGGGACTCTGGTCGGCCTCGTCAGCGAGTACGGTCTCGCCCGGGCCTACGTCCGGAAGAACCCCCGGGAGCAGCTCTCCCTCATCCCGATGCCGCTTGAGACCCTCGCCCGCATCCTCGACGCCCGGACGGTCGTACCGGCGTGCGAGACGCTCGGGGAAAGCCGGGTCTACACGGTGATCGACGCCCTGCACGTCACCCTCTCCCGGATGACGCCGGAAGACATCGCGATCGTCGGGGACAATGAACCGGCCCAGCTCGCCCTGGTATCGGCGGGGGTCGCCGCGCTCATCATCGCCGAAGGGGCGCCGGTCGGCGAGCGGGTGATCGCCGCCGCCCGGACGCGGGGGGCCTCGGTGCTCGCGACGACGCTCGACGCCTTCAGCGCCGGCAAGATGATCAGCCTCTCCCTGCCGGCGAGCATGATCATGGAGACCGACGTCCCGACGGTGCGGATGGAGGACTCGCTTGAGTATGCGAAAGGGGTCGTCTCGAACTCCAAGTTCAGGACAGCCTGCGTCGTCGGGGAAGGGCGGCAGCACATCGGGCTCATATCCCGGACGACACTGATGCAGGACGTCCAGAAAGCGGTGATCCTGCTCGACCACAACGAGTACTCGCAGGCCGTGGACGGGATCGAACAGGCAGATATCCTCGAGATCATCGATCACCACCGCCTCGGCGCGATCTCCACCTTAAAGCCGGTGAAGTTCCTCAACGACCCCGTGGGGTCGACCTCGACGATCGTGGCAAACAAGTTCATCGAGGCCTGCATTGAGCCCACGCCGTCGACCGCCGGCCTCCTCCTCGCGGGGATCCTCTCGGACACAATGGTGATGAAACTCTCGACGACCACGCCCGCGGATATCCGGGCAGCGGAGTACCTCGCGGCGATCGCCGGGGTCGACCCGGCCAAGTTCGGCCCGGAACTGATCCAGAAGGGCATGGACCTCGATAGCCTCCCGAAGGAAGAACTTCTCACACGGGACATGAAGCGCTACAACCTCTTCGGCCGGAGCATCATGGTCTCGCAGGTGATGACGTCGTCGTTTGCGTTCGCAGAGACCCATGCCGAAGAGATCCGGGCCGAACTCGACCGCCTGCGGACGACGATGGGGGTCGACTGCTTCTTCACCCTCTTTACAAACGTCTTTAGTAACGCGAGCGACCTCTTCGCCGCCGGGGACGAGGCCTGCATCACCAAACTGGACCTGCGGGACCAGCCAGTCCGGCTTGAGGGTGTCATGTCCCGGAAAAAAGATTTTATCCCGAAATTCGGGCAGATGTTCCGGCAGATTTAGAGCCGCCGGGACGGATCATTCTTTCTTTTTGAGCATCCCGGCAGCGTAGCGGGCGAGCCCATAGACGCCGTCGGTCGACGGGTGAACCTCGACGATATCGTCGAAGTCGTCGACGGTGATGCCCCGCTTCATCAGGTAGCCAAGGTAGGAGAGGAGGATCGACGCTCCGGGGACAGCGGCGGCGGCTCCAAGGAGCCGGCCGCTCCCGGGATCGACCCGGATCTGGGAAAGTCCCGCCCAGCCCCCGGCCACGTCCCAGAACGAGCCGGGGCCTGCCGGGGCGGGGGCCGAGAGAGTGACGCCCCCGTCGGTGCCGACCGTGGCAAAGGCATAGTCGTAGCGGAGGCTCATCGCCTGGGGGATGCCCGTGTAATCCATCTCGGTGGGGTGGCCGAGGATGTTCTCGGCCGCCACCACGCCCTCACGGCGGGCTGCAGGGGTGAGGTAAGGCGGGCCGATGACGTCGCCGGCGGCGTAGACGCCCTCTACACTCGTGCGCATCCGCCGGTCCACGACGACTGCGCCGTCCGGGCCCTTGCGGAGACCCTGCAGCGACTCCGACCGGGGAACGAGCCCGGTGGCGAGGAGAACCGTATCGGCCGACAGCTCCTCGCCACTGCCAAGAAGGACCGACCGGACCCTCCCGTCGCCCTCGATGCCTGCGACATCGGTCTGCTCGCGGACGCCAACCCCCGCAAGGTCGCGCAGCGCGGCGGAGCGCATCTTCTCATCGAGGTCCCCGAGCAGCTCGTGCCGGGCAACGATCTCGACCTCGGAGCCGAACGCCCGGAATATGTGGGCGAACTCTGCCGCCACCACCCCGCCGCCGACGATGACCATGCGGCGCGGGAGGTCGGGCATCGCGGGGAGCGTCTGGTAGGTGTAGACGCCGGGGAGATCGGTGCCGGGGATAGTGGGGACGGCCGCCCGCGAACCGGTGGCTGCGAGAACCGCGTCGGCCCGGACCTCCTCGTCATCGATATAGACCCGGTTGCCTTCCAGGCGGCCAACGGCTCCGTAGATGACTTCGACCCCCGCCCGGCGGGTCTCGGCGTCGAGGACCGAGGCGAGTTTCTCCTGGACCTCGCAGACCCGTCGCCGGATCGCCGGATAGGAGACTGCCGGAACCGAGTCGAGGATCCCGAGATCCTTCTGGGTCCGGGCGTACTCGATGACCCGGGCGACGTCGTTTAAGGCACAGATTGTCATGCACCGCTCGTGGAGGCACTGTCCACCGATGCTGCGCTGCTCAATGAGCCGGACCTCCGCCCCGGCCTGTGCGAGGTGCATCGCCCCAAGCCTTCCCGCGGGCCCGCCGCCGATGACGACGATCATGGTTACCTACAGCAGCTCGACGCCCTCATCCATCGGCATCGAGAGAACCTCACCGGTGAAGCCGTTGACCTCGACGATCTTGCTCCCGCCCCGCACCTGCCAGACCGGCACGTAGACGGTCTCGAGGTCGACCTTGATGTTGCTCCGGCCGGGTTTGAGGGTCTTTTCCTCGTAGAAGATGGCGTCGCCCTTCTCGTAGCGGAACCGCACCCGCTGGGTGAGCCGTTCGACGATATCACGCACGAGCTGCTCCTCCACGTCCTCCCGCACGAGCCGTGAGGGCACGATCTCGGAGCCGAACGGGACCGGGCCGCGCTCGACGGTGCCGGGGTCGATCTCCATCCTCATGCCGTTGATGGCATTGACGGCTCCGGCTCCTTCGGCGTCGAATGAGACCAGCCGGTCCTTCACCTCGCGCTCGCCGGTGCTCACGTAGTGGTAACTCCAGTACGGGATGAACCGGCACTTCGCCGACCCATGCAGCCCGGCGATGCCGCAGGCGCGCTTTTCAGCGACCTGTACCGGAAGGTGGGGCAACTCCGGCCCCGCTTCCGTTTCTTCCTCCACTGCCGCGGGGCCGGCCTTTTCCGGCTCGCGCCGGATCGCCGGGGGCGGGCAGCCAAAGTCAAGGACCAGGCTCTGCCCGAGCACCTCGGCAAGCGCGGCCCTGCCGGCGTAACGGGCGAACTCGTCGCTGCCCCACCGGATGCAGTCCTCCGTCTGCACCGCCGGATCGAGGGCGAAGAGTAATTTCCTGCAGACCCGGTTGTCGTCGCCGGTGCGCAGGCGGTAAGTCATCGAATCGAAGATCTCAATCATCTCCGGGTCGTCCGAGCAGAGCACCACCAGGGCGTCTTCACTCCCGATTGCGGAGAGATCCAGCGGGTCGCCGACCTCCTCGACGTCGTAGGATGCCGCTATCAGGATCCGCTTCAGCACGTTCCGGGCTTTTTCCCGAGTCCCACTCTCCATTCACCGTACAATACCACAGGGAGGTAGAACAAGTTTTGCATCCGTGGTCGGTCGGGCCGGGGGACAGGTCCCGGGAGTCCGCCGGGTGGGAGGTGGGACTGCGCACAATCCGGGACAGAGGGAAAAACGGATGACGGCAGGGTGCGAGCCGCAACCGGCGAAACCCGGGTTGGATCTGGATCCCCCCGGACCTCCTGCCGGGCGACTCTGCCCGACTCCGAGGGCAACACTTTTTTCCCCTGCCGTGCGAGAGATCTGATAATGCATGTCCCCCTGAAGTTCACCAATCACCGTATCGAGGAGTACGCGCTCAGGGTGACCTACCGGCCGGAGGAGGACGTCGGGACAATCATCTACAACCTCTCGCTCATCGAGAGCCACGACGTCGAATTCGCGCTCTCCATCATGAAAGAGGCCCATAAAACGGGTATCACCATCAGCGACAGGATCCTGCTCGCCGGGCCGGGGGAGCAGGTCGATGGCTACATTGTGCCGGACGGCCGGCACGCAGTCTGCACGATGTGCAGCATCACGCTCGACGCTCTCCTCCTCCGGCGCGGCATCCCGCTCAACCCGATCGGGGGAGGGATCGTCGAGGTCGACGGGAGGGTCGCGCAGCGGTTCACGAGCATGATCCTCTACCGCGACACCACGCTCGACCCCCTCGATGTCCTGACATCCCAGGAGGCAACGTCGATCCTCGACGTCATGCACCACGGAAACGGCAACATCCTCGCGAACATCCGGGAATGCCACATGGAGGCCGAACCGCTTATGGGAGCGGTGCTCGACGAACTTTCGGCCATCGGGTTCTCCGGCATCCTTGATGTCGGCGCCCCGAACGTCCCCCTGCTCGGGGTCCCGGTGAGTCCGCAGTATGTGGGTGTGGCGATGGTCGGGGGCACGAACGCGCTCGCCGCCGTCAGGGAGACAGGACGGGCGGTGGTGACCCGGGCACTTAAAGGGCTGATCGATATCCGGGAGATGGGTTATCTGGAGGACTACTGAGCGGCGGTCCTCGCCCATTCCGTGACGCTGGTGATATGCCGCCTGACAAACAGGACGAGCCCCGCAGACTCCGAGTAAAGGGCCGAGGGTTGCTCGCTACCCGACCCTACCCTGAGCAGCGCACGGACGTCGTCCACCAGAAAGACCCCGGAGCTCTCATACGGAAGCAGTTTGCCGGGGGGGGAACGAGTCTCGCGCAGCGTCGCGAGGGGAAGCACATGAATCCCGAACCGGGAGGGCCGCTCGCCCTCCCAGCAGTCGGTGACGATATCGACCGACACGGAGTCGGGAACGGCTTCGAGCAGTGCGAGCAGGCTCTCCGGGAGGAGATCCCATGTCGCCAGCACCTCCACGCTCCGTTCCGCGCTCCGGAACATACCGGCAAGGCGGGTCCTGATGTTCTCCTCCCCGTAGATCGTCCAGATCTGTTCCTGGTTGCCCCGGCCTTCCGGCCTCTTCTCCCGGTAGAGTGCGTCGAGGGCCGCCCGGGCGCTTTTCGCGTCGGTCTCGATCCGGCGCATCAGGTTCTCGACGCCCCGGTCGGGAGGGACCGCGTCAAACCGTTTGGGCGTGATGTACGAGACGCTGACCAGTTCCTTCTGGACAAGCCGGTCGAGAACCGGGTAGACGGACGCGCGCGGTACGCCGGAGATCTCGTGGATCTCCGTCGCGGTCGCACCGGCCACCCTGAGGAGCCCGATATATACAAGGGCTTCATATTTCGTGAGTCCCAGTGATTTAAGAGATTCAAGGAGGTTATTTGGAATATCCCGGGGAGCATTCATGCCATCACGTATATATACCGTTCAGCGATAAATGTTGTTGCTACTATAACAACAAGGTGAAGAGATGCGTTGGCAATACGTAACGGTACTGATGCTCCTGCTGGCCCTCCTGGTTGTGCCGGGGGCGGCGCAGGGCACCAGGTACCTCTATGGAAGTCCCGATCTGTCGGCAACAATCGCCGGCACCAATGAGTTCGCACCCGGTGCCGAGACCCAGCTTGCGGTCATCATATCCAATAGCGGCCTGAATACCTTCAAGATGGTCGGCTCGACGCTCATCACCCCCGACGACCAGCCGAACACCGCGAAACTGGTTACCGTGGCGCTCAAGGGCACCGATACGCCGTTTACCATCAAGACGGACCCCCAGTTCTTGAGCGATATCATGGGCGGGGCATCCGCGACCGCTACGTTCAACGTGAAAGTGGCAGATTCCGCGGAGCCGGGCACTTACACACTGCCGCTTGAGGTGACCTACACCTACCTGCAGGATGCCGAAGATTACGGGGATGCCCTCCGCTACAACTACCAGAAGAAGACCCTGACCCTGCCGCTGACCGTGCGGGTCACGCCCGACCTCCGCGTCGAGGTCCTGGACGTACGGTCCGAATCGCTGAACGTCGGCACGGAAGGCTATGTCTACATGACCTTGAAGAACATCGGGCACGACACGGCAAACAAGGCCATCGCAAAGGTCGTAAGAAACGACGCGAGCCCGCTCATCCCCACCGACGGCAGCGCCTACATCGGGACGTTTGAGCCGGGAGAGACAGTGGACGTGAGGTTCAAGGTCTCGGTTGCCGACAGCGCCGAACCTCAGTCGTATCCGCTGGACATCGCAGTCACTTATGAGGACTACGAAGGGAAGACAGTGACCTCCCAGCCGGCGACGATCGGACTCCCGGTCGGCGGCAAGATCGCCTTCGAGGTCGTCTCGCCGGTATCAACGCTCTACCTGGGCAGCAAGAGCGTCCTTGAAGTCGTGTATCGGAATGCCGGCGCGGCAACGGTCTACAACGCCCAGGCCCGGATCAGCGCTGTCGACCCCTTCACCAGCAGCGACGATACCGCCTTCCTCGGCGACCTTGCCCCCGGCGAGACCACGACGGCACGGTTCGAGGTGAATGTCGATAACGACGGCACCGAGAAGGAGTACGGGATCGACTCGGAGATCCGCTACCGTGACGAACTCGACAACAGCAAGATCTCAGATACCATGAAAGTAAAGGTCGCGCTCGAGAGGAGACAGGGCGCCTTCTTCACCAATCCGGTCTTCCTCGTCGTCCTTGCAGCCATTATCATCGGAGCAGGGTATTATATATTCGTGTACCGTAAGAAAAGAGGGTCAACTACCCCCGGTTGAAACC
>DASQ01000103.1 GCA_002503885.1 Methanoculleus marisnigri
CCCTATGGGAGGAAGCGGCGGATCAAGCGAGGACTGTACCGGAGTGCTCTGGGCACCCTGATCAACGCCGACGTCAACGGCGCTCTGAACCATTTACGAAAGGTAGCCGGTGATTCCGTGGTTCCACGGATAATCGGTAGGGGCCGCGTCAACCGGCCCGTGCGAATAAGGACGTCTTTTGAACCGTCAACCTTCGCACCGATTAAATTGCAGCCCTGTGCCCCACAAGGGGCCCCGCTGCAAGCCCCCGGTTTTAACCGGGGGTAGTTGACGTACCTGAACTCTTTGGGGGAGTTTGCAAGCACCCTTCGCTTGCGTACACCCATTATAGGCAAGAACAGTGCAAAACCCGGTACAGTGGACCGTGAGGATATCACCACGCACTGCCCCCGCCCCCTGGGGCGGGGGAGGAGGCCGGAGGCCGGGCGGGGTGGGGGTTACCGGCATCCCATATAAGGTGGAGACAGGGGAGGGGGCACGCCCCCTCCCCGTCAGCCCCACCCATATGGCGATATCCCCTCGAAAACCATGCAATGAGCATAAACGAGCAAAGGATGTGTGAGAACCCTGGGGTTAAGGTGTTTGACAGGGCCGGAGTTGCAACCGGTCCCCTTACCACCCCTCCTCAACCTCCCCGTTCTTTGCGCGGCACCGCCGCACCGTCCCCGCCGCCCGGGCCGCGAGGCTCGCGGCGTCGATCTCCTCCTCAATCTGCGCGATCGTCTCTGCGGGTGCCGCCGTCGAAGGGTAGCGGGGAGCGACCGTGCACCCGACATTCCCTGGATGGGCCTCGAACGTCCCGATGGCGCGGGCGCGCTCGACGACCTCTTCCTTGTCGAACCCGATGAGCGGCCGGAGCACCGGAACGGACGCCGCGGGGGCGATCACCGTCATGTTCGCGAGTGTCTGGGACGCTACCTGCCCCAGGTTGTCGCCGTTGACGAGCGCATAGGCGCCGCGCTCTCCCGCAAGGATGCTTGCCACCCGGAGCATGAACCGCTTGCAGAGGATGCACCGGTAGCGGGGTTCCTTCATGGCCGTGATCACCTCAAAGAACGGCTCCATATCCACCATAAGAAGATCGAGAGGGTGCCCCGGGACCCAGCGGGAGAGCCGGGCGTGGTTCTGCAGGACGTTCTTTTCTGCGTCCGCCCCGCCGAACCGCCCGCTCTGCATGTGGACGTGCACCATCAGGCATCCCCGGCGCATCATCAGCCACGACGCAACGGGCGAGTCGATCCCCTCCGAGAGCAGGGCCATCACCTCCCCCTGCGTCCCGTAGGGGAGCCCGCCCGGCCCGCGGGTCTTCTCATCGTAGACGAGGCCGCCGAACTCCCGGGCTTCCACGAAGATCTCGTAGTCGGGCGCCGTCAGGTCCACCCTGGCCTCCGGCACCCGGTCGAGGACGGCCGACCCGACCGCCGCCCCGAGTTCCTGGCTGTTGAACCCCTCGACGCCCGAACGCCGCGCCCGGATCGCAAACGACATCCCCGGCCGGAGGTGCCGCTCTGCGTGCTCGACGGCTGCGGCTGCGATCCCGTCGATATCGGGGGTGGTCACCGTGCAGACGCTGGCGCTCACCACCCCGAAGGTCTTCGCGGCGATTGCGGCGATGCGCCGTGGCTCGTCGCCGAAGATCAGGATCCTTCCCCGGGGGGTCTCGATACGGTGGGAGAGCCCTTCGGCCTCCAGCGCGAGGCTGATGTTCCCGGTCATTATCGATATGAACCGTCGTTTCACCGGCTCGCTCTTCAGAAAGATCTCGCCGTACCTGATCATCACTGCTTCCAAGAATCCGCACCTCCCTCTCTGTACCCTTCCGGGGCGATTGCCACATCGCTGAACCCGAGTTCCTTCACTGCACCGAGCAGCCGCTCCAGCCTCCGGTGGTGTGCCGGGTCGGCCTCGATGGAGGCCCGGGCGTGCCCCCCGCCGGTGCACCGGACGCGTACGACCCCCGGGATCTCCTGCGCGAGGAGGGCTTCGGCGGCCGCGACGAGCGCGAGACACTCCCGGGTGACCGTATCCCCGGGTGGGATGCGGGTCGCGAGGCATGCGGACGGCGGACGAACGGAGACCCCGAGTTCATCTGCAAGGGCCTCGATATCCTCCTTCCCCATACCACACTCGGCGAACGGGCTCCTGATACCGAGTTCGGACAACGCCCGCATCCCGGGCCGGCTATCTGCCCGGTCATCGGCATGGGTCCCGTCGACCACCGTCCGGCATCCCCGCCGCTCTGCCTCGCGGCCGACCGCCTCCATCATCGCCCGCTTGCAGACATAGCACCGGTCCGGCCGGTTCTCCCGGACCGCGGGGATCTCAAGCATATCGAGCGGCATCACGACATGCGGGACACCCAGGCGATCCGAGAGTTCCCGGGCCGCCGCGAGTTCCCCCGGCGGGGTAAGGCCGGTATCGACGCTGATCCCGATTGCCCGGATCCCATGCCGTCGGGCGGTGGCCAGCAGGACCGAACTATCAGTCCCCCCGGAGAGCGCGACCGCAATGGGCTCATAAGATTTCAGGAGCGCTTCAAGCCCGCAAACTCTCGCCATCTGCTCATCTTATGCTCGCTGGTCCCTGATGAATGTTCGCGAGTTGCGGCATTTCCGACTCTCTACACGAAGAGCAAATGATTTTTAACAGAGGCACTCCGAATGTGTACTGATATGGCGAAGAAAGCGAGTGCCAAACAGGCAGAACCCATGAAACTCTTCTATATTTTTTACAATCAGGAGCGCTGGGACAACTGGATCAAAACACTGGAGGGCGCTAACTTCGAGCCCGCGGAGGGCGAAGAGGTCTCCGAAGGCGAGCAGATGCTCTACGGTTTCACCGAGGACATCACCCTCTCGGTCTTGAAGATCATCCGCCTCTACCAGAACGGCCGGTTCACGAAGGATGAGGCCACCGCGAAGCTCGACGACGTGGAGCTGATCGTCATGACCGGGCTTCCCGATGGAGAACTCGAGGATATCATCGGGTCGATCCAGCTCTCGCTGCTGGTGCTCTTCACCGCCTGCCGGAAGTACCTCGAGGGCGAGTTCGAGAAGGACATCAAGACACTCGTGAAGAAAGGGCGGGGTATCGACGAGGAGAACCTCGAGGAGGCGCTCGAGGTTGCGGCGAATATCGGGGCCGCCGTGGTCGACGGCGCCACCTGCTGTGCGAAGTACATCAAGGACGATGCCGAGAACCCCGGCCTCTTCGACGAGTGGCTCATCGAGATCGAGACCATGAGCAACGCTATGAAGTCGCTTGCAAAGTTCGACGAGGAGCCCGGAGAAACGTCGTGATTGCGAATAAGGCCCGGTTCCGGGCGGCACGGAAGCTGGAGCGAGCTGCAGGGTTCCGGCTCCCGGACCATGTCTTCTCGGGCGCGTTTCTCGAATCTCTCGGGAAGGCGATCAACTTCGAGAACCTCGATCGCCGGATGCATGAGCAGCTCCTTGCTTTTTTCCGCGACTTCATGGACTGCAAGTGCAAGAACGCCCCCTTCTGCGGGTGCCCGGAGCGCAAGTTCACCTTAACCATCATCGAGTTTCGGGAGATGGGGCTCGATCACCGCCAGATCAGCGCCCACCTCCTCGACGAATACGGGCTCGACCTCTACCCCGCCGATATCCTGAGTTTCCTCGAAGACTCCGTCCACATGCTCGAGGCGATACGGGATGTCGCCGAACTGCAGGGGCGGGAGAGACTGGCGGAGAACGCCATCGAGCACATCAAGAAGATCGAGCACTGAACCTGTCTTTTGTTACCGTGCCCGATCCCCCGGGCTCCGCATCATCGGGGCGACATTGCACCCCGCCATCTCCCCGAAGCAGAAGATGAACCGCTCCCTGATGCTTGTCGGCAGTCTCGCCTCGGGGATGGGTTCAAACCCGAGTTTTCCGTAGAACCCGATCAGGGGGAGGGTTGAGTGGATGTAGATCGTCTCGGAGCCGCATTCTTCGAGGAGTCTCTGCACAGCCTCCTTTGCATACCCGCTTCCACGGTACTCATCCAGGGTGAAGACGCAGTCCATCTCGAGGCCCACCTGGTGGCGCGTGCAGCGTGCCGTCGCTGCAAGGGCGTCGTCGACAAAGACCCCGAAGATCCTCTCCCGCGCCGGGTCTGCCTTCTGGCCGCGGTAGTGCGCCCAGACCTTCTCTGCAAGCGGGAACTCTTCCTGTTTCAGTTCGCGGACTTCTTTCTTCATCGTCTTCCTCGTGTATAACCACGCATTGCCGCATCTGCTATTTCAACTGGTCGGACAGGGGATGCTCATCGTTCACGGCAGAGAAGGTAGTGCATCCTGTCACTTTATTTTAGGAATTTTGGCGTGTGGGGGTGGGCGCTATGACCTCACGCAGCAGTGCACGATGGGCACGAGGAAGGAGCGCAGAAAACAGGGAACTTTCGGCTTTGTTGAGCCCGGTTCTGTCTCTCCCGATGGTCGTACTCCCGAGCACGGCTTTCCACCGGGTATCGCCATGACTGCCCCCGCCCCTGGGGCGGGGGAGGAGGCCGGAGGCCGGGCGGGGTGGGGCTGGTGAGACGTGCGAATCGTTGCGCGAGACAGGGGAGGGGGTCTCCCCCTCCCCGTCGGCCCCACCCCCGCAAGGCGATATCCCCACGGTCCACTTGCAGGGGCATGCCCGATTCAACAGAACTGAAATTTCGTAGCTTCACGTGAAGCAACCCATGGTGCAGATCGGGATATGGTCCCACACTGAAGGCAGGCCGTGAGGGATGCGAAGGGCGTGAAAGGGAATTCATAGATTTAAATGACAAAGAGTAGTGGTCCTGAATCGGGCGCCCCTCCCGCCTGAGATCAGAGCGGGCCGGGCCAGGGGAAGCCAAATTTTCCGGCCAGTTCTTTCAGCTCGTCGTGGATGCCCTTGTCGATTCTGAGGAGCAGCAGGAGATAGACCAGCCCCCCGAGCGCGACCGCCCCGAGGACGACGAAGATGTTCGTGAGCGGGATGAGGTACGAGTAGGCGATGATGACGGCCGCCATGACGAGTGCGGCAAGGACGATGTTGCCCACGGCCCGGGGCTCTATCCGCACGGGGATGCTCCGGGAGAGGGCGCGATTGGCGAGCGTTGCGTTCAGCACCATGGTGACGAGCGTGGCTGCCGACGCCCCGACGATGCCGTACGCCGGGATGAGGAAGACGTTTAAGCCGATGTTCGCGACGACCGCGATTGCCGTTACCCGGAACGAGTCTTTCGGCCGGTCGAGAGCATTCAAGCACATCGTCTGGAGGAACATGAAGACGTGGGCCACCTGGACGAGCAGGAGTACCGCGAGAGCCATTGCCCCGGTAGAGAACGACGCCCCGTAAAAGAAGTAGAGGAGGCGTTCGCCGAGGATCCAGCCCCCGGCAAGGATAGGGACCGCGAGCAGGAGCGAGTAGGTGAAGGCACGGGCGAGAGCACGCTCTACCGAAGAGAGGTCACCCTGCTTCCCCCAGTAACTGACCTGCGGGTAGAGGGTGGCGTGGAGCGCTATAGTAACGAACGTCGCAATCGAGGTGAGCTGGAGCGCCACACGGTAGATGCCGACATCGGCCTCGGTCATGAAGTAACTGACCATGATGGTGTCGGCGTACGAGAAGACGAGGTAGCCGCTCGCACTGAGGAAGGTCCAGAACGAGAAGGCAAAGAGGCTCTGGATATGCGAGCGGCGGAACGGCGCCGGCGAGAGGTCGAGGAAGCGGTAGTTGACCAGCCCGGCCGCAAGGAGCCCGGCGACGAACCCGCCGGCGAGACCTGCAACGCCGTAGCCGAGGACGACCGCAACGACCTGGACGACCACCCGGGTCAGGTTGTTGATCAGGCCGCCGATCTGGTTGACGCCGACCTTCCCTCTGCCGTAGGCTCCGTTCGAGGCGATGCTCGTGAAGACGCTGACGACCAGCGCGAGGACCAGCCAGGGGAAGACTCCTGACGAGGTAAGGTCGGCGAGGTACGGTTGCGCGAGGAGGAGGAAGCCCACCGAGACGGCCATCAGCACCACCCGGAGGAGGATGAACGCGGTGAAGAACGCACCCTGGTCCTCCCCCTCGCTGATCCGCTTTACGGCAGCGCTCCCGAAGCCGCCGTCACCCAGGAGATCGAAGATCCCGAAGTAGGCAGCAAAAATGAAGTACGCCCCCAGTATCGACGGACCGACGGTATGGGCGAAGTACATCGTGGAGAGGAACCCGATTGCGGTGAGGGCCAGCGTCGAGGCGAGGCTAATGAGGCTCTGGCGCTGGACGGGCTCGATGCGCATGACACGGGCAAGATACCCGGAGGGCCGGAACACGAGCATTGGGTTCGCCGTGAAAAACCTTATTGGTTTTGAACCGAAGCAGGGGAGGCGGTCACGATCCGGCAGGGCGGGTGTCCCTGTCCCGTGATGAGGGCCGCGATAATGTCATAGCGGAGCGGGGCTAATGTATAGTATTACTATTCAGTGCTCGTCAAAGAGAGCACGTACCATATCGGCGGTGAAATCTTGGACGTAGGGGTAATCGGTGTCGGAGTGATGGGCAGGAACCATGCCCGCGTGTATTCGGAACTAAAAGCGGTGGACTCGCTCCACCTGTACGACCTCAATGGGAAGGCGGCAGGCGACCTTGCCGCAACCTTCGGGGCGACGGCCTCCCCGACCGTTGAGAGCCTGCTTGGGAGCGTGGACGCGGTGAGTGTCTGCGTCCCGACGCCCTATCACTTCGGGGTTGCGGAGACGGTCCTCGATGCCGGGGTGCCGCTGCTCATCGAGAAGCCCATCTGCGCGACGGCAGAAGAGAGCAGGAGGCTTATCGGGAAGATCCCCGACGGCCTCGTCGCCGGCGTCGGGCACATCGAACGGTTCAACCCGATCGTCCCCGAGATAAAAAAGATCGTCAGGAATCCTCTCTATATCGAGATGAAACGGCATAACCCGGCCTCTGCCCGGGTGAGCGGCTCTTCGGTCGTCGAGGACCTGATGATCCACGACGTGGACATCATGCGAAACGTCCTCATCCCCGAAGGGGCCTATCACCTCGCCGGCAGCGGCAACCAGGACGTCTGCAGCGCCCTCTTCTCCTTTGATGGAACTCCGGTCTACCTCTCGGCAAGCCGGAAGTCTTCAAAGAAGATCCGGATGATCTACATCGAAGAAGAGGAGTTCACCGTCGAAGGCGACTTTATGGCCCAGGAGATCTACATCCACCGGAAACCCGGGCAGTATGCGGTCGAGGACGAGCGGTACGTGCAGGAGAACATCATCGAGAAGGTGCTCGTGAACAAGCAGGAGCCGCTGAAACTCGAGCTCTCGACGTTCCTCGACTGCGCGGCCAGAGGAAGGGAGTTCCCGGTCAGCCCCGCACAGGCGCTGCTGAACATGGAGATCTGCGAGGATGTCGCGCGGTGTTTCTCGACGTAAGGATGGTTTTTCATGAGTAGCAGGCTACAGTCGATCATCGACACGAGAGGACCGATCCGCACCGTCGGTGTGATCGGGATGGGCTACGTCGGCATCCCTGCCGCGGTGCTCTTTGCGAACGCTCCCGGGTTCGAGTCGGTCCGGGGATTCCAGCGAGACTCTCCGTCCTCCGGCTACAAGGTCGCTATGCTCAACCGGGGGGAGTCCCCGCTCAAGGGTGAGGAGCCGGGTCTCGAAGACCTCCTCGGCAGGGTCGTCGGCGCCGGGAAGTTCCGGTGCACCTCGGATTTTTCACAGATCGCAGAGTGCGATGCGGTGACTCTCGCCATCCAGACACCGTTTAAAGATCCCAAAGACCTGATCCCCGACTTCTCGGCCCTGATCGAGGGGCTCCGCGCGGCGGGGAGACACCTCTCGGAGGGGACGCTCGTGGTGCTGGAGTCGACGGTCACCCCCGGCACGACCACCGGAATGGCCCGGGAGATCCTTGAGGAAGAGTCCGGGCTCGTCGCCGGCGAGGACTTCTGCCTCGCGCACGCCCCCGAGCGGGTGATGGTCGGGCGGCTGCTCCGGAATATCCGGGAGCACGACCGGATCGTCGGCGGGATCGATGATGTGAGCACGGCACGTGCGGTGGAACTCTACTCGCCTGTACTCACGACGGGAAAGATCATCCCGATGACCGCGACCGCTGCCGAGGTGACGAAGACCGCCGAGAACGCTTTCCGGGACCTCCAGATCGCCGCTGCAAACCAGCTTGCCCTCCATTGCGAGGCGATGGGCGTCAACGTCTATGACGTCCGGGCGGGGATCGACTCGCTCAAGGGCGAGGGGATCACCCGGGCCATCCTCTGGCCGGGCGCCGGGGTCGGCGGCCACTGTCTCACGAAGGACTCGTGGCACCTCGAGCGGGGTGCACAGGTCCTCGGGCATGGCGACCTCTGGTACCCGCACGGGGCGGAGTCGATCTTCGGCGTCGCACGGAAGATCAACGAGTTCATGCCCCGGCACATGGTCCACCTGACCATCGAGGGGCTCAAGCGGACGGGTAAGTCCCCGGAGGGCGCGAAGATCGCACTCCTCGGGTGGGCGTTCATTCAGAACTCGGATGATACCAGGAACACGCCGGCGGAGCCCTATCTCGCGGCGATGGAGGAGACGGGTGCCGTGGTCAGGGTCCACGACCCGTTCGTGAACGACTATCCGGGTATCGAGGTCTCGCACGACCTCGACGAGACCCTCGCGGGAGCGGATGTCGTCACCGTCTTCACGGCTCATCACCACTACGCTTCCCTCGACCCGGTCCGGGTAAAGGAACTCTCGGGCCGGGAGCACCCGGTGATCGTCGACGGCAGAAACGTCGTCGACCCGGACGCGTTCATCCGGGCGGGTTTCATCTACAAGGGTATCGGCCGGGGCGACAGGAACAGCCACCCGGTCGCTCCGTAACGGTGTACCATGAAGATCGTCTCCATCGTCGGCGCCCGGCCGCAGTTCATCAAGTGCGCTCCCGTCTCCCGGGAACTCAGGAAGGAGCACGAGGAGGTCCTCGTCCACACCGGTCAGCACTACGACCACGGCATGTCGGAGGTTTTCTTCGAGGAACTCGCTATCCCGAAGCCCGACTACAACCTCAATATAGGCTCCGGCACCCACGGCCACCAGACCGGGACGATGCTCGGGGCGATCGAGGACGTCCTCGAAGTGGAGAAGCCCGACGTCGTTTTAGTCTACGGCGACACGAATTCCACCCTCGCAGGCGCGCTTGCGGCGGCAAAACTCCACGTACCGGTGGCGCACATCGAGGCGGGGCTCCGGAGCTTTGATCGCCGGATGCCCGAAGAGGTGAACCGGGTGCTCACTGACCACTGCTCGGACATGCTCTTCTGCCCCACAGAGACGGCCGTCCGGAACCTCGCGGCCGAAGGGGTCACGGAGGGCGTTTTCCTCGTCGGGGACGTGATGTGCGACGCGATGGAGTACAACCGCGCGGTTGCAGAAGAGCGCTCCCGGGTTCTCGAAGAGGTTGGGGTCAGGCCGGGGGAGTACCTCGTCCTCACCGTCCACCGGCCCTCGAACACTGACAGCAGGGAGAATATGGCTGCCATCCTCGGCGCCCTCGGTGAGGCCGGCCGGCCGGCCGTCTTCCCGGTCCACCCCCGGACGAGGAAGTACCTCAGCGAATACGGCCTCCTTGTGGAGATGCCGGAGAACATCCGGGTTATCGAGCCGCTCGGCTACCTCGACATGCTCCACCTGATGGCGCATGCGGAGAAGATCCTCACCGACTCCGGGGGGGTCCAGAAGGAGGCCTACATGCTCGGCGTCCCCTGCATCACCCTCCGGGAGAACACCGAGTGGGTCGAAACGGTGGAGGCAGGGTGGAACGTGCTTGTGGGAGCGGAGAAGGAGAGGATTGCAGATGCCATTCACTCTTTATCGCCCATATCGCGACAGAATGGTATATTCGGCGATGGAGAAGCCAGCCTCCGGATCCGGAGAATTCTCACCGGGCGTCAAAACGCCCGGTCCGGATGAGGGGTTTGCGGCATGCCCCGGCCGGAGATCCTGTTTCTCACGAGCAGCCTTTCTTCTTTTGCAGACGGAGACCTGCGCATGCTCCGGAAGACGTACCCGGTCAGGGAGGTCGTCACCGGGGGCGGCCCGGCCGGGAGCCTGATGCAGAGGCTCTCCCTGGGACTTGAGATCCTCTCCGGGGTTCTCAGAACAGACATGGCATTCTCCTGGTTCGCCCATAACCATACGTACCTCGCGGTCATGGCAGCGAGACTAATGGGAAAGAAATCTCTGGTCGTCGTAGGCGGCTATGAGGTGGCAAAGGAGCCGGAGATCGGCTACGGTGCGCTTCTGGACCCGGGAATGGCAAAAAAAATCCGGTACATTATAGAGAACGCCGACTGTATCCTTGCGGTCTCGGAGTTCAGCAGGAGGGAGATCCTGCAGGTCGCCGGACCCCGCCGGATCGAGACGGTCTACAACGGTATCGATACTTCGGTGTTTTCGCCCGGAGGCCGGAAAGAGAATATCGTCCTCACGGTATGCTTTGTCAGCACGGAAAACATCAGGCTGAAGGGGCTCGACACTTTCATAGATGCAGCCCGGCATCTTCCAGAAGTAAGGTTTGTTCTCCTCGGCCGGGCCCTTGATGACGCTCTCGAAACTCTGAAACGGGGTGCTCCCGATAACGTCGAGTTTGTCGGGGCTGTCGGGCAGGGTGAACTTATCGAATGGTATCGCCGGGCAAAGGTCTATTGCCAGATCTCCTACCGGGAATCGTTCGGTGTCGCCCTCGCCGAAGCGATGTCCTGCGAGTGTGTTCCCGTGGTGACGGACAGGGGCGCCCTCCCGGAGGTGGTGGGCGATCTGGGGTTTGTCATCCCGTATGCCGATACTCGGGCGACGGTCGATGCAATATCGCGAGCCCTCATCTCCGACGCCGGTCCGGCTGCACGGAAGAGGGTCTGCGATACGTTCTCTGTAGAGCAGAGGGAGCAGGAGCTTCGCCGGATAATCGCGACACTGCAGTCGTGATCTGGTTCGTTGCTGTCCTGAAGTCACCCTGGAACTATCTTCCCTGTCTGCCCGCCCGTCTTCTGCCCGGAGGTTCCTCTCCGCAACAAAGTATAAGTGTCTCTCCGATACAGTTGGGTCCATTCAGTCCTCTTATTCGTGCCCGGGGATGGTAATCGGGGGAAGGCTCCGGGCAGGGAGGCCTGAGACCCGACTATGCGTATCTGCATGCTCACCACAACCCACCTGCCCCACGACGGGCGAATATTCGAGAAAGAGGCGAAGAGCCTTGCAAAGGAGCACGATGTCACGCTCATCGCCCCGTCGGATGCTGGAGGCGTCGGAGAGGACGGAGGCGTGCGGGTCGTCACCGTCCCAAAACCCGCATCAAACCTCCTTCACCCGGTGACGCTCTGGCGGACGCTCCGGGCGTGCCTGAGCCAGGAGTGCGACGTCATCCACTGCCATGAGCCGGATGCACTCCTGATCGCCCTCCTGGTGAAGGCAGTGAGTGGTCGGAAAGTCGTCTACGACATCCACGAGCACTGGCCGAGCGAGATCCCGTTTGACCTGGGCCTCCCGAAAGCGACTGTCCTCACGGGAATCCTTGAGTCCCTGCTCTCGCCGGTTGAGGTCGGGCTTGCCCGGTTTGCCGATGCGAAGATTGCAGTCAGCGAGAGCGTCGCCGAGCGGTTCAGGGGAAACGGGAGAGAACCCGTGATCATATCCAATTTTTCGGTCGCCGGCTCGGTGCTGCCTGCTTCGCAGATGGGAAGCGGGCACGGCGTAATGTACATGGCCGGAAACATGCAGTTGTTCCACGGCATCCGGGAGTGCATCAGTGCAATGTCGAAGGTGACGGCGAAGTATCCCGATCTTTCCCTGACGCTCGTCGGGAACGTTCGTGAGGATGTCGGTGCGATCGCGGCGAGGACGGATCCGAGACCTGAGATCACGCTGACCGGCTACCTCCCCTACCGGGAGATGTACGAGACCCTGTGCACGGGGAGCGTTGGCCTCCTGGTATTTCAGCCCGATTACTACAACGCCTATATCGGCCTCCCGAACAAGCTCTTTGACTACATGCTCTGCGGCCTCCCTGTCGTTGCAAGCGATTTTCCGGAGATCCGGAAGGTGGTCGGCGGGGCAGAGTGCGGGGTGCTGGTCGACCCGACGGACCCGGATGCGATCGCGGAGGCGATCGTCTACCTGCTGGAGAACCCGGACGAGGCGCGGAGGATGGGGGAGAACGGGCGGAGGGCGGTCGAGGAAAGGTATAACTGGGGGAAGGAAGAGGTGAGACTGCTGAGCCTGTACCGGTCCCTGAACGGTTCAGGGATGGCTTGAAGATCCGGTGGGGATCGGCGTAACTACCTCTTCTGTTGCTCTACCCGGTTCGTGGTATTGGTGGATTGCCGTATCGTAGATGCGAAGGATATCTCCTGCTATCCTGTCCCATGAAAACTTCTCCGCGAATTGCAGGATCTCCTCACGGTTCCAGTCTTTCTCCAGCCCAATACAGATCTTCTCTGCGAGATCGTCTTCGTCTCCGGGCTGACAGAACAGCCCGTGCCTGTCGGAGACGATGATCTCCCTGCTTCCGGGAGTGTTTGTTGCAATGACGGGCTTCCCACAGGCCATGGCTTCTATCTGGACGATCCCGAAACTCTCGTTCAGACTCGGGAGAACAAAGAGGTCGCATGCGTTCATCCAGAGCGGTATCTCGTTGTGAGGTTTGTTCCCTGCCAGCATCACATGTTCCGACAGGCCTTCATCGACGATCTGCTTCTCCAGCGCTGCTCTCTGTGGTCCGTTGCCGACGATGACACAGAGCAGGTCTGGATATTCCCGGACGATATTTCGGATTGCCGGGATGAGATGGCGGTGGCCTTTGATGACTTCCAGGTTCCCGACGGACAGAATGATGCGTCGGTTTTCCGGCAGCCCGAGTTCTGTTCTGCAGGCCCTGCTGTCCATCGGCCGGAAGATTGTGGAGAAGCCGTTTGAAATCCGGAGGACCTTCTCGTTGTAGTTTTGTAATATGGGTATATCGTAGGTGTTTGCTCTCAGCACCGCATCCGAGTTCAGCCAGGCTTTCTGGATCAGGGGGTGATTCATATTGTTCTCTTCAGACAGCCATGCCGGGTCCTCGTGGATCGTCGTGATGACCGGGATCTTCAACTTATCCTTCAACATTACACCGATGTAGGCCGACGGCCACGTGAAATGAGCGTGGATCAGATCGAATCTCTTTCCCAGCTTCCTGAGCAGGCGCTCCACGACGTAGGGGCGGGTGTCAAAGGATAGTTTCGATCTGTTCGTGACCCCCGGGAGAGGGAGGCACCTTGGGAGGAAGAGGCAGCGCGGGTAGAATACTGAGACGTTATCATACTGGTAGTCCCTGCAGAGCCGGTCGTTCGGCATGACCCGTCCGGAAAAGAGAACGGGTGCCACCACGACGATCTCCTGGAAATACGGTTTTATCGTATCGGCAAAGTTTTTTATGAAGATGCCGCCGACATACGTATCTGTCGAATCAGGGTAATCGGGGGTGATAATTAAGAGATTGCGTTTCATAATAATCAGGCAGGAGACCCCCGGTTTAAACCGGGGGAGGAATGCCGTCTGCCTGTCCCGGCATACGGTTGTGTTCTCCAGGCAATACGGGTTCGGAGGGTACAATCTTCTCCCTTTGCGCTCTGCGTCACCCGCTTCCCGGTGACCGCGTTATGCAATGACATCTTTCCTTTCAACGTTCCTCCGATGTACGTCAGCCCATACTTGACGTGCCGGACCAGCGTTCCCCGGGTGAACCCGAGCGACCGGGTTCCTCCGTAGG
>DASQ01000104.1 GCA_002503885.1 Methanoculleus marisnigri
GAGGTGATATCCCCACGGTCCACTTGCAGGGGCATGCCCGGGGCGATTCCTCGTCCCGGGTCGATGCTTCCCTATTCATGCCCTATTCAACAGAACTGAAATTTCGTAGTTTCGCGTGAAGCAATCCAGGGTGCAGATCGGGATATGGTCCCACACAGAAGGCAGGCCGTGAGAGATGCGAAGGGCGGGAAAGGAAATTCATAGAGTTAAATGACAACGAGTACTAGATCGTCAGGAACTCCCCTGGCGCAAGGCTGGTGGCGAGCATCACCATGTTGATCTCCCGGTTCCCGGTCCAGGTGCCTGCCTCCCGGTTTCTATCGTCCATCCAGAACTCTTCGATCCTGTCGGCGAGCGGCACGTATTCCATGAGGGCTTCGACCCGCCTGAAGAGGCCCGGGTTCTCCCGGACCCGCTCCACGAGGATACGAGCACCAGAAAGGCCGATCGAGAGCCCGAGCTCCCGGAAAGCGAGGCGGGACTCCGCAGGATACCGGAGTATCCTGCCCCCGACAAAGGCGGCGAGGCCTGTTTGGGCTGCGTTGAGGATGGAGGCGAGCAGGTCTTCGTACGCAAACCCACCCCGGACCATCAGCTCCGCTATCCTTCCGGCATCGAAGAGGAGGCCGCCGATGCCGAGCGGGTCGTCTGTTGCCAGGTTCCCACCCCGGCAGATGCCGGCCATATCGACGATCTCGGGCTGCAGCGATCCTCCGCATCCCCCGGCAGCCGTCATCTGGAGCTCGCTGTAGGTGACGAACCCGTCGAGCGGGTCGTGCTGGCCCATGGCAGGGACGAGCGGCCGGGAGAGATCGATGCTCATCTTCCAGTACATCCTCTTCCTGCCGCCGGAGGAGGGGGTGTAGGTGAACGCTGCATGGGCAGCCTGCGCAAGTTCCACCGCCCACCGGGTGTAGGTCGGATCAGAGGTGACCCGGCTCACCCGGTTGAGCGCGTGCATCCACTTCGTCAAATAGTGATAATACTGCCCGTCCTGGCCCCACTCCAGCCGCTCGTCGAACGGCTCATCGGGCCTTCGTTCGGGAAGCGGTTTACCGATCCGGAGACCGCCCCGGGTTGGGTGCGCCTCGCCCTCCGCTTCGGGTAATCCGCTGATCCAGCCGGTTCGCGGGTCGTCGTCGCGGTGCCGGCCGAGGGTGTGGTGCACCTGGTCGACGAGGCGGAGGGCGAGATCGCGGTAGGGCTCCTCACCCGTCCGGCGGAAGAGTTCGAGGTAGTTGCAGACCGCGTAGGCGTCCGTCCAGAGGTAGCGTCGCGGGCGGGCGATCGGCGGGTCTAACCCGGTCAGTCGGGCGAACTCTACCATGAGATCCCGAACGGTTGCGGTACTTGTATCCTCTGTCATCTCTCCCCCTCCGGGAGTGGTGGCACCCGGCGCCCACACGGGAGCATCCCTTCCCGGCTCTTATCGCGCGGGGCCGGGGCCGAGAACCATCCGGCCCCCGGATTCGGCCCGCGGGGGCTTGATCCCGAATTCCGGCAGGATGATGTCGTGCGCGAGGTTGATGAACTCCTGCTGTTCCGGGCCCACCTGGTGGATAACGACGCTGTCGTAGCCCATATCGACGAATTTGCCCACCTTCTCTATGATCTTCTGCGGGTCGGGCCCGCAGAGGACATTCTTTGCAACATCGTCCGGCGTCACCATCTGCTGTAACTGCTCAAAGTGCGTCGGGGTGGGGACGAACCAGTTCAGTTCCCCCTTGTTGGCAGCCATCGGGAACCACTCGTATGCCGTGCGCTTAGCCTCCTCCTCGCTCCTGCCGTAGCAGACCACGGTCTCGATCATGCACGATTTACCCTCGCCACCCGATGAACGGAACGTCTCGATGACCTCCTCGGGCTTCTGCTCGAAGTAAATGAGCGCATCGCCGATCTCGCCGGCCACCTCCGCCGACATCGGCCCTTCCGCCGAGATGCGGATCTGGGGGAGCTGCTCGGGCAGTTCGTAGATCTGCGCGTTATCGACGGTGTAGTAGGCGCCGTAGTAGTCCTGCATGCCCCCTTTCCAGAGCGTCCGGATGATGTTCACCGCCTCGCGGAGCATATCGAGCCGCACCGGCTCGGATGTCGGAAAGACACCCCGATGACGTGTTCGTTTAAGGTCTCGCCCGTCCCGAGCCCGAGCTCGAACCTCCCGGGCATCATGCTTGCCGCAGTTGCGGCAGCCTGCGCGACGATCGCCGGGTGGTAGCGCATCAGCGGGCAGGTCACCCCGGTGGAGACCTTGATCCGCGATGTGCTCTGGGATATTCCCCCAATGGTGCACCAGGCAAACCCGGCGTGCCCGTGGTTTGCAACCCACGGGAGGTAGTGATCGCTGATGCTCAGAAACGAGAACCCGGCATCCTCCGCCAGTCTCGCGTTCTTCACCAGTTCGGAAGCGCTGTGCGCCTCGGTGAAAAGTTTGTAGCCAATCTCGACCATTTCGTCTCTCCTCTCTCAGGTTCCCCGGCACGGAGGTGCCACGGGTATAGACGGCGAGAGAGAACATCACCGGCCTTAAACGTTGTGCCGGTCGGAAAAATAGCGGGATCCGGAGGCCGTTCAGTAGCCCGTTGCGTAGTAGTAGCCGTCCTCCTCCCGGACGCGGACCGGGACGCGGAAGAGTTCGCCGACGGCCCCGTCGGTCAGCACCTCCGCCTTGTTGCCATCCATCCGGACGGCGCCGTCCCGCATGAGGATGACCCGGGAGATCTCCGGGATGATATCGGGGAGACTATGGGTCACGAGGATGATGCCGGTGCCCGACCGTGCGATCTTCCGGAGGGTCTTCCGGAAGGTGTGGAGCGCGTGCAGGTCGAGGCTGTTCGTGGGTTCGTCGAGGAGGAGGGTACCCGGGTCGTGGACCAGCGCCCTCCCGATCAGGAGCCTGCGTCCCTCGCCCGAAGAGAGTTCGGTCATCGGGCGGTCTGCGAGGTGTGCGATCTCAAGGAACTCAAGGATCTCGTCCACCTTTCGCTCCATATCGGGGGTCACCTCGTGGGAGAGGAAGAGCCCGACGCTCGAGAAGAAACCCGAGAGCACGACCTCGCGGCCCGATATGCCCCGGGTGAAGGTCTGCTGGAGGTCGCCGGAGACAAGCCCGAGGTGGGACCGAAGGTCGAAGGCGTCCCACCGGTCCCGCCCCCGGAACCTGAAGGTGACGTCCTGCCCCTGGCAGGAAGGGTAGTACTCGCGGGTGATCGTCCGGATGAGCGACGATTTTCCCGCACCGTTCGGTCCGAGGATGGCGATGTGCTCCCCCTCCGGGATTGTGAGCGACACCGCATCAAGGAGCGTCCGGCCGTCCCGGACCACGCTGACGTTTTTAAACTCGATCAGCGGGGCAGACGGGCGAGTGTCGGCGTTGCTATCGGTCATTCCGGCCGCTCCGTTGGATGGGATTTCCGGGAATGTATCTGGTATGGAAATTCATCGAATATCGTACCGTGTACATTGGGTTGTTGTCCTCAAAAGGTATCCTTCATCATTGTGGAGCCCCAAGCAGCGCGGCAACCCTCTCCGGGTCGTCCGTGTAGACGTGGAGGTACCCGCCGGACTCCAGCCTTACCCTGAGATAACCCGGATATCGCAGACTGGCCAGGACACGATAGAGCCACTCCAGCATGAACCGAGGACTGACGTATTCCACGAATATGTCCTCCATCATCTCCCGGCCATCGCCTGCCACAGCTTCGATCCCGACCTCGCCGCCCGGCGCGGCATACCGTCGTCGGACGGTTCCGGCAGCGGCGGCGTTCGGACACCAGCCGAGCTTCTTCCGGATATACTCCACAAAGACCGTCATCTGGCCACCCCCAGCACATGGGCTATCCCTTCGGGGTCATCGGAATAGATTGCGGCGATCTTCTTCTCTGTTGTTATCGTCAGGGTTCGCGGGTAATGTGTCCGCACGTAGGTGCGGTAGAAGATCGCGGGGAAGAAGATCGCGGCGCCAAGCCCGGAGATAAACCGCATGGAGGTCGGATTATCCCATCCCAGGTATATGCTGCCAGCCGCCGATACGAGAAGCGCCGCCAGTGCCGTCGCAAGGAGCCACGAGGGGACAGGAGGTTTGTTCTCTCCCACCTCCGCCTTCACGACGGCATTCTTCGGGATGACGACGGGGCGGAAGAGTGGTCGCCTGATGGTGATCGTGTCCGAAGAGATCTCGACACGGGCCCTTCGCATGGTTCCGTAAAATTCCATGCCGGAGAAAGCCAGCAGAAGCAGGTTCCCTGCAGGAGACATAACGAAGAGACATCCAATGAGCAGAGCGCCGGCAACAATCAGAATGAGGTACATCGCCGGAGTGCCGATCGGGCCGTAGTCCACCAGTGCACCCTCCACCACCTCCTGGTCGCCGCCGGTCGTTGCCGCGTTCGGGCACCAACCCATCCATCTCCGTATCGCCCCAGAGACTCTCAGCACCATACGGGCTCCTCCTGCATCGCCGCGTCCAGGGAATATATCGAACCCCACTCCGCGATCAGGGTTGTGCGGTGCTGCCGCTCCCAGAGGATCGTGAGGCCGTACGAAGCCCAGCCAGCAGGCTCAAGCCCAGCACGAGCGCGAGAACCTGGCCGAACAGGCCCTCCCGAACAAAGAACGCCACACAGGCGACGAGAATAACGGCGGCCGCCGGCGTACTCAGGCGTCGGACGATGCGCAGTCCCGGGGTCATGTTGGCCCGGATGAACTCACCGGCGGCAATCCGTGCATACTGCTTCCGGTGACCGAGCAGAAGGCCGATGACCGCTCCCACCCCGATGCCGAGGCCCGTCCACATGGCGAGGTGCCCTGAAGCATCCTCGAACAGAATAAAGAGCGCTGCTGCCGCCGCCGAGGCGGCCACCGCCGCGACCAGCAGCTGGTTGTGGTGGAGCCGCCACCACCCGGGTTCTGTCCGGAAGAACCCGTCCTGCCCGCCGGGCACCGCGGCCGTCGCCGACCGTACCTTGAGATCCGCCCGCATCGACGCCTGCAGTGGGCACCAGCCCAGGTACGCCCGGATCGTCTCCATGAGAGTCATAACATCATCTCCAGGATTTTTTGCCTGTCCGCTACCATTTCCACCAAAATGGGTTCGTTGTGGATTCCCACCCCGAATATGTCCCGGACGGGTGTGCAGACCAGATCCATCGTTCCATGGGTTATCATCAATTTGTTCCCTCCGATGTGCGTCGCCGTTCCCAGATGTAGAGGATGGGAAAAGAAACGATACCAATAAGCACGATTGCCTGGAGAAGTGGAGCAACAGGATATCCTAACACCACGTAGCGCAGAAGGAGAAGACCGGCGGCTATGAGGTAGAAGACAACCGATCGCGCAACGGTGATACGTTGAACACCACCGTCGGTGAAGACGATCCGCGCCAGAAGTATCCCGACAACGATAAGAACGGGGAACCAGAAGACCTGGCTGATAGCATATGTAAGGGACGCAGAGAGGTAGATCAGGAGGATCGCGACGATGAGAACCGCATCGACCGCCTTCTCGACGACAGCCCTTCTCTGCTCCGTTCTCTCCCCTCTCTGTCTCCTCGACCCGAGGGCGTGGCGGAGGATGCTTGCGGGGTTGGGATCGACCAGATTTTCCTTGCGCCGATACCAGACCATGAGAAGAAAGTGCGCCACAGTCGGTATCAACGCCAAGGGGAATGCATAGGAGATCGGGATCGGGAGGTAGTCGTTCATGATGAGAACACCGATGGCGATAAACGCTATCCAGTAGACTGCCCCAACTGAGCGCCAGAATTCTTCTTTGACGATGGAATCGATCTCCATGTTTATACCGCCTATCCGCCGTCGGCCGTCATGTGGAGTGTCCCCGCGCATGCCGGGCCCCGGCTGCATCTGCCGGTGCGCCTGCCCCTCCGCGGGGCACCAGCCCAGGTATGCCCGGATCGTCTCCATGAGCGGCATCATACCAGCTCCCGGAGTTTCGCGAAGAGTTCATCGGCCAGACGGGTCGGGTCGTCGGTCTTCGTGAGAGTAATCCCCAGTTCGTCCGCGTAGCCCCAGAGTAGCTCGATGCACCGGGCGTACCGGGGACATGCGCCGCAGTCGCCCTCGTGCTCGTACCAGACCTGCACCCCGTGGTCCGCCGAGATGAAGACGATCGCAGCCGCATCGAACGGGACGGAGCGCCCGAAGAGGACCCCTATCTCTGCGTTCAGGCTCTCGACATCGATCTGGTTCGCCTGCGCCATCTCTAGAAGCGTCTCCTCGACCTTGCGGTCCATGGCAAGCAGCGCTTTCGAGACCGCCTGGCGCGATATGCTGAAGCGGTCCGCGATGTGGATGTTCGGGAGACCGCTGCGGCGGAGCCTCCAGAACGCAAACTGCCTGTCGTTCAGCGGGATAGGCATGTGTCAACATTCAGAGGTTGACCATATACCTGTTTCGATTTGTTTTCCCTCTGGCTCTCCTGCAGGGCCGTCTACATGCCGGAGGAGACCGGTATCCCCACCCATGCCTCTGCTGCTTGAGGAGGTGCTTCGAATCGCGTGTGCAGCAGTGCAAAGCGATGCACCGGGACAGCCGCACGAAAGGAAAACCTTAACAGCCCTGAAACTATTAGAGTGATTGGTCAGTCTAGACTGACCGGCCACTCCAGGAAGTAGACCAGTATGACCGAGGTCAGGAACGAAAAAAAGACGGCCATCGCCGATACGGCCGTCAGGCTCTTCACGGAACGAGGGTTCCACGGCACCCCTACGTCGCTGATCGCGCGCGAGGCAGGTGTCTCGAACGGGACGCTCTTCCACTACTTCCCGACAAAGGAGGAACTCATCAACTTCGCTTACTACGAGATCAAGGGCCGGATGGCAAATGAGATCGCCCGGGGCGTGGAAGAGGGGCGGACAAACGAGGACAAGGTACGGAGGATCTGGCGCAACGCGATCCTCTGGGGGGTCGACCATCCCGACGAGTACATGTTCGTCCAGCAGTTCCGCTCGTCCCCGTTCATCAAGAAACTGCCCCCGGAAGAGGTCCTGAAGGACGCCGCGGCCGCGTTCGAGGTGCTTACCGAAATCATCGGGGAGAGCTGCCTGAGGGATATGGAAATCGAGGTCGCCTTCGCTGTGATATATTCTCCGATCGACGCGGTTGTCAGGTCGATCATCAACTCGGGCGGAGACCTCGAACGAGACCGGTTGATCGACGCCTCGTTCGGTATCGTGTGGAGAGGCATGACGGGCGAATGACGGAGGAGGTACTGACAATGCTTTATCGGACGATGGAAAAGACCGGCGACGAACTCTCGGTGCTGGGTTTTGGCTGCATGAGGCTGCCGAGGAAGGGTATGGGAATCGATGAAGAGCGGGCGATTCGGCAGATCAGGTACGCCGTCGACCAAGGGGTGAACTACGTCGACACCGCGTTGATCTACCCGGGGAGCGAGCAACTGCTCGGCCGTGCGCTCGCCGACGGCTACCGGGAGAAGGTCAAGCTGGCGACGAAACTGCCGCATATGCTCGTTACATCCCGCGAGGATATGGATAAGATGCTCGATCTCCAGCTCAAGACCTTAAAGACGGACCATATCGACTACTACCTCATCCACAGCCTGACGAGCACTGAGGGCTGGAGACAGATGAAGGACCTCGGGGTCGCGGACTTTCTTGATGCGGCAAAGGCGGACGGACGCATTGTGAATGCGGGATTCTCATCGCACAGCGCCGTCGGCGACTTCAAGGAGATCGTCGACGACTACGACTGGGATTTCTGCCAGATCCAGTATAATTACTTAGACGAGATGAACCAGGCGGGAACCGAGGGACTCAGGTATGCGGCCTCGAAGGGGCTCGGCGTCGTCATCATGGAGCCGCTGAGGGGCGGCTACCTTGCGAGGAACCCACCGGCGCCGGTGCAGGCCGTCTGGGACGAGGCCGACGTGAAGAGGACGCCTGCCGAATGGGCGCTCCGCTGGGTATGGAACCACCCCGAGGTCACGGTGGTCCTCTCGGGGATGAACGACGAGCAGCATATCGAGGAGAATATCAGGGTCGCCGGGGAAGCCAATCCGAATTCCCTCACCAAAAAGGAACTCGATATCGTCGGCCGGGCGGCGGAGGCATATCGTGCGACAAATCGGGTGGGCTGTACCGGGTGCCGGTACTGCATGCCCTGCCCGGCGGGCGTGAACATCCCCGGATGTTTTGAAGCCTACAATACCGACAGTGGAACGCTCCAGTCGAAGGTGATGTACCACCTCCGGGTCGGCGGGAAGATGGACGGAGCGAAACCAGCGTATGCGTCGTTATGCAAGGATTGCGGCAAGTGCGTGAAGGTATGCCCCCAGCACCTCCCTATCCCGGAGGTGCTCCGGGAGGTCGCGAGAGATTACGAGACCCTCGGCGCCCGGGTCATAGGAGGCGCAACGGTATATGCGCTCAGGCTCATGCGCTGGAACACGATGAGGAATGCCTGAAACTGCCCCCATAACCCGTTTTTATTTCATGCGGTTTCCACGTCCCGGGACTGCGCAATCGGGCTCCGGCAGCACCTCCGACCGGGATGGCGCCGGACCCGCGCCCGGAAGCCGATCAGAATATTAATCCCCGCCGCCCTAAAACAGGGTCATATGGATACAGCACTGCGCGACGCCTACATCGAACTCCACGAGAAGTACTTCCCCGGGACCGAACTCCCGATCGCCTTCGAGGTCGGGGGCGCGACCGAAGGGGTGGAGAAGGCCCCCGCACCGAAGGGCTGGAGGTGCTTCGTCTGCGACCTCACAAAGGTGAGAAACGGCAAGAGCCTCGTCTTTTCCGAGGACTCGATCGGGTGCCGCGGGGGAAGGTTCTACCTCGGCTACGACGCCGAACGGTTCCCCGACTTCCGCTACTTCCTCTCCTACGGGAAGCCCGGCGTTATGGAGGGGGAGCGCTACAAGCAGACGCCGGAGATCGTGGACGAACTCGACCGGGGAACCACCCGGATACCCACGAAGGGAAAGGAGATCGTCTTCAAGCGCTGGGACAACCTGACGGATGCGGACAACCCGGACGCCGTCGTCTTCTTCGCCCGGCCGGAGGTGCTCTCCGGTCTCTTCACGCTTGCAAACTTCGACCAGGCCGACCCGAACGGAGTTATCTGCCCGTTCGGTGCCGGGTGCAGCTCGGTCTTCTACTTCCCCTGGCTCGAGCAGCAGAACGAGAGCCCGAAGGCGGTACTCGGGATGTTCGACCCCTCGGCACGGCCCTGCGTCCCGCTGGATGTCCTGACGATGGCCTTCCCCATGAAGAAATTTGAGAAGGTGGTCGGCTACATGGATGAGAGTTTCCTCATCACGGGCTCCTGGGAGAAGGTGATGAAGAAGATTGCCCGAAGCAACGCGCTCAATTCACCCTGAAAACGTGGCCGGGCGGGGGGTCAGCCGAGCGTCCGGTTGAAGAACCCTACCATCTCCCCATAGGCACTCTCTGCGACAGGACTTTCCGAGAGCTCTCCGCCCTCGATCATGAACCCGTGGGGCTCGCCCTGGTAGACCTTGAGCTCGAAGTATTTGCCGGCCTCGTCCAGAGCGGTCGCATACCGGTAGATATCGACCACCGGGCTTGCTTCATCCGCCGTGCCGTGGATGATCAGCATCGGGTCGGTGATATTGTCGATCAGGATTGCAGGTGGGGTCCCGTTCGCCTGCCCGCCGGAGTAAGGGAAGCCATACCAGGCGACACCCGAGCGGAACTCCTCTATCTGAGGCATGAAGAGCATCGTGTAGCGTCCGCCGGCGCAGAACCCCGTCAGGCCGAGGCTGCTTGAGTTAACCTCGGGCCGGGTCTCAAGATACGTGACCGTGTCCCGGACCAGCCCCTCCATCACGGCATCCTCCGGTGACTCGTTAAAGGTCTGCCACTCCGGGGCGATGACGACGAACCCCTCCCCGGCAAAGCGGTCGACCATATCCTGGTAGCCGACCTCCAGGCCGTTGAAGGAGTGGATCAGCACCACGGCCGGATACGGTCCGCCGTCCCCGGGCGTTGTGATGTAGGCCGGATAACTCTGGCCGCCGCTCTGGATGTTCACCGTCGTTCCGTTCCGCATCCCGGCAGTCCCGACGTCGGTGGCGCTGACGCAGCCGACGAGGAGAAGCAGGGATACAACCGCCGCAAGCAGGATAACGTTTCTCATGGGTTTCCCTCCCTCAGGGGGTGCACCCCCATCCGGCTCACGCCATATAACAGTGTCGCCCGGCGAAGGCGGAGGGGCAGGTCGGGGGGAATCCCGGCGACAGATGAGGCGGTGCGGGACGGGAAGAATAGATTCTGGCGTTTGGACCCGTGCGCAGCCGGTCAGGCCCGGTCGGAAACCCAATAAAAAAGAGAAGGTCAGAGGAGAGCCCGGATATCCGGAAACGTCACATTTTTCGGAACCCACACACTGCTGCCGGTATAGTTCAGCCCGCCGGTGGCACGAAGATCTTCAAGTTGGTAGACCCGTGGCCCGTACTGGTACCCGGTCTCGTTCAGCCACCATCCCGGATACCCGGGCTCCTCGACCGCCTCCGTCGTCGGGTCGGTGATGAGGCCGTTTGCGTATGTGACGATAAGCGTGCCCGACAGATCGTGCCACTCGTCGATGATCTCATCGCCCCGAGAGACGGTGAAGTTCGTAAGGAGACGTGCCGCCCCTTCCTCGTCGCCGGCAGCGATGAGTTCGACCGCCTCTCTGTCGGTCGCCTGCACGAGGGCTATCGACTCGGCCTCGAGCTCGTCCTGCTCTGCGAGGATAGTATCGATCATCGCGTCGTAGCGGAGCATGGCCCAGTTCGTTAAGAGGTCGAACGTCCAGTACGCGGTGTTATAATCGTATTTCAACCGGTCGCCGGTCGCGTATGCGGCGGATACGTTCGTTGAGCCTGCATACATCGGCGCGTAGACCGTCTCGTACGCGACCGCCGGACCGAACCAGAGCACTCCTCCTACCGGGTCGGGGAGAGACGACCGGGCCTGGGCGACGTAACTGTAGCTGCAGAAGACCGCCGAGACCGGCCGCGGGTTTGCCCCGGCACGGACCTCCATGTACGACTCGTTCTGGAAATCCGTGTGGGCATCGGCAGGCCCTAAGTACCGGTACGGGTTCCCGAACGGTCCTGCGGCCTCGCCGGCTGTGAGGTCGAGATCGGTCCCCTCATAGTGATCCCGGAAGAGCGAGAACGCCCCGGTGAGGTTGACCTTCTCGTCGGGTGTAACGGTGAACGGGTACGCCGTTGTGTACGAATTCTCGACGTACGGACTCAGGTTGAGCGACGGGGCGAGGATATCCTGTATTCGCCAGACCCGCATCAGCGAGTAGTAGGGATGCGAATACTCACCGTAGCTGACGGTCTCGAGCCAGTCGAGGGGGCCGTCTGCAGGGGACCACAGGCCTGCCTTCTCCACCTTACTGAAGAGATCTCTGGAGTACAGCATATCCGGATCTCCCGGGGCAACCTCGCGGATCCTGAACTCGTTTGCCGCAACAAAGACTTCCCCGTCAGGGATTCTCTGTGCGGCCCAGAGGCCCCCGCCGTCCACCTCATCGAGGCTCGAGCAGATCTCGATGACCCACGCCTCCTCCGGGTCGGCGAAGATGAGCGTCTCGCCGGTTCCGTAGTAGCCGTAGGTGTCGATCAGGTCGCCGACCAGTTCGACCGCTTCCCGTGCTTTCGTGCACCGCTCCATCGCCACGTCCGAGAGTTCTGAGGAGTAAAAGATCCGCTTTCCTTCGACTGCATCGAGCTCGACTTTCGCGTAATCGGTGCATTCGCCGGAGAGCAGCTGGTGGTCGTTCATCATACCGTACGACCCTGTGTAGTAGGCGTAGGTGTGCGGCACCTGATCGATATACCCGAGAATCAAGCGCGAATCAACGCTGCTCTCGCCTCCTGCCGCATCCGAACCGCTGTCCGGGTCGTAAACCACCGCTCTTTGCTCTCCGGGCGCATGGTCGGCCGCAGGGACATAGAGAAGGCTTATGTCGTCAATGTTCCTCCAGTCTTTTCCAACCCCGTCATTCGTATGCCCGACGTACATCGACCCGTCTTCTGATGCACCGGGCGTTATCGCAAAGGTGGTACATGCCGTTGCATTTACCGACACAAACAAGAATGCGAAAAACAGGCACAGGCCGCTTCGTAAAAAACCAGTTCTACCGATACGCTTCTGCATAAAGAAAAGAGACAACCCTTATTTAAAAGGATAACGGATTGTTTGTCGCTTTTTTTGGATTTTTTCGGAGAAATGACACGCCATTGTTTGACCTTTTGCCCATACAAATGTAATGGGGCCTGTTTCTCAGGCACGGTAAAAATCGTCGGGCGGATGCCATCGCCGGCAGGACGCCATGCATATCCATCTAATCTTCAGTAATGGTAATTAGTCCAATCGATCCTGAATACGTGCTATCACAGTGGGGCAATCTCCAATACAGCGCCAGCCTGCTAGCGTTACCGTCTAATCGGCACCACAACTCATCCGCTCCGACCCCGCCCGGGGACTCTCTCTTCACCGACCGGCATACACCCCGGCCCTCGTGGATTCACACCGATCTGGTGTCCTGGTGCTCTGCGATCGTTCGTTCTCCCCGGTGTGCCCGGGGCTCTCATCATTTCCGATTGGCGGCTTCGTTCCATGCCCCGTCGGTCTCATTCCCTGTAGAAGAGTTAGTCAACTACCCCCGGTTAAAACCGGGGGCTTGCAGCGGGACCCCTTGCGGGGCACAGGGCTGCAATGTAATCGGTGCGAAGGTTGACGGTTCAAAAGACGTCCTTATTCGCACGGGCCGGTTGACGCGGCCCCTACCGATTATCCGTGGAACCACGGAATCACCGGCTACCTTTCGTAAATGGTTCAGAGCGCCGTTGACATCGGCGTTGATCAGGGTGCCCAGAGCACTCCGGTACAGTCCTCGCTTGATCCGCCGCTTCCTCCCATAGGGCGGTTTTCGGATCGGGTCGAGCGCGAGAGCGTCCACCTGCGAGGTGTATGCCTCGGAGTGCGAGTCATCGAACCGGATACCATACCCCTCGCACTTGCTCTTCAGCTTCTGCCGGAACTTGTGGAAGGG
>DASQ01000133.1 GCA_002503885.1 Methanoculleus marisnigri
CTGCCGTTGATACGACCTTCACCTCTGCAGCGCACGTCTTCGGTCCGCGCATCGTCTCCGTGCTCCTCTCGGGGATGGGAAACGACGGCGGTGAGGGAACCCTCGCGGTGAAGACCGCAGGCGGCATCACGATGATATGTGCTGAAGAGGACTGTCTCGTATACGGTATGGCGCGATCGGCTCTCTCCAGGGATTGCGTCGACCGGGTGGTTCCACTCGCCAATCTTGCACATGAGATAGCGAGAGCAGTCGGTCGGCTTGAGGTGAATCATGTTTGATGAAGAAGGATACCGGAAGCTGTTTGTTGAGGAGTCACGGGAGAACCACGAGAACATCGTGAACAATCTCCTTGCTCTTGAGAGCGGGGAAGACCAGCAGACAGCCATCGATGAGATCTTCCGATCGGCACATACGCTCAAGGGGATGTCTGCATCGATGGGCTTTGATGCGATGGAGCACCTCTGTCACTCGATGGAAGACGTCTTCTCGCTCATCAGGAGCGGCCAGCGTGAGGTGACCGCATCGCTCACCGACCTTCTGCTCACCTGCACCGACATGATCGAGGGGATGCTGGATGCTATCGAGGCGGGAGGAGCTCCGTCTGACGAGCAGTCCGGGAGTCTTGTGCAGGAACTCCGGGCATTTACCGAAGAAGAGTCCCCGGATGGGCCGGAAATGTCTTATGATGCAGTCCCCACGAAAACCCCCATCGAGCCGGCTGGAGAGGCCGACGGCAGTCCGGTTTACACGTTAACGGTCGCCGTCGATCCGTCCAGCTCCATGAAGGACATCCGGGCCATGCTGCTCCTGCAGAACCTCCAGGAGATCGGGACGATCCTCTCGACAACCCCCTCGCAGGAACTCCTCGAGGACGGGAAGTTCGACGGGCCGTTCGAGATCCTCATCGAGAGCGAGGCAGGGGAGGATGCGCTCAGGACCGTTGCTTCCGGCACCGAGATCTCCCTTCTTGCTCTCTCCTTCTCGCAGGCGCCGCGGACAGTTCCCCCGAAGGTGGACGAGGAGGGCCAGACACCCGAACCGCAGGGCGCGGTGCCGTCGCCACAGGTTCAGAGGGCGGCGAAGAACGAGAAGAGCCGGGAGATCAAGAATATCCGCGTCGATATAGAGCGGCTCGACCGGATGATGAATCTGGTCGAGGATCTCGTGATCAACCGCGGACGGCTGGAACTGATCGCGAAGAAGCACGGGATCAAGGAGTTCGAAGAGGCGCTCTCCATGGTCGGCCGCTCGGTCTCCGACCTTCAGAACCTCATGATGGGGATCCGGATGATGCCGCTCGAGCGCATCTTCAACCGCCTTCCCCGGGTAGTGCGGGACGTCGCGAACCACGACGGAAAGGAGGTAGAGTTCTTCATCGAGGGCGGCGAGACCGAGCTTGACAGGAGCATGATGGACGGGCTCTCCGACCCGCTTCTGCATATCATCAGGAACGCGGTGAACCACGGCATCGAGACCCCGGAGGTCCGCCAGGCCAGCGGAAAACCAGCGAAAGGGTCGCTCCGGCTGACAGCAAGGAGGGATAAGGATAACGTCGTCATCGATATCGAGGACGACGGTGCCGGCATCGATCCCGAGAAGCTCCGGAAGAAAGGTGTCGAGAAAGGCCTCATGACGCCTGAGACGGCGGCGATCGCAACGAAAGACGAGCTTATCGGCCTGCTCTTCGAGCCCGGGTTCAGCACGGCCGATGCGATCACCGACATCAGCGGCAGGGGTGTCGGGCTCGATGTGGTCAAAAAGGCGATCGCGTCGCTCAAAGGAACGATCAAGGTCGAAAGCAAGGTAGGCACGGGAACGAAGTTCGAGCTGGTGCTGCCCCCGACGATGGCGATCATCGACGTCATGATGGTTCATATCAACGGGATGCGGTGTGCCATCCCGATCAGCAACGTCGTCGAGGTGGCGCAGACGAGACTGGAGGCGATCCACCGGATCGGCAACAGTGAAGTGATCCTGCTCCGGGACCAGACTCTCCCCATGCACCGCCTGGAGGATATGTTCGGCCGGGCACAGAAGGGCGACACGCTGGTCGTGCTGCAAAATAATGGCAGGAGATGCTGTATTGCTGTCGATACCGTGGACGGCCAGCAGGAGGTGGTGGTGAAACCGCTCTCCAGGATTGCAGGCAGATGTCGCGGGATCAGCGGGATCACCATCCCCGGCGACGGCGATGTCGTGCCGGTACTCGATGTAAATACAATGATTTAGAGAGGTTTTCTATGGAACTAGATCCGATTCAGAAAGATGCGCTCTCAGAGTTTGGCAATATTGGTGCAGCACATGCGGCTACGACCCTATCGCAGATGCTGATGAGTCCGATCGAGATGACGGTACCGGAGGTGCAGGCCATCGATATCGCCGATCTGCACAACTATATCGGCGACGAAATATCAGCCGTCGTCGTCTTCCAGATTCAGGGAGAGGTCGCCGATGGAGGGTATATCGTCGTCAGCATGCCCCGGGAGACCGTCATCCAGCTGGCGAACCAGATGCTCGGCACCACCGATACCAACCGTGAGCTCAACGAGATGGACCAGAGCGCCGCAATCGAGATAGGCAACATCATGATATCGGCGTTCCTCGATGCGACCGCCGAACTGCTGGGTATCGTCATGCTGCCGTCTCCCCCGGCCCTGGCCATCGATATGGCGCATGCCGCCTTCGAATCCATCGTCGCGCAGGTGGCCGGGGACGTGAACGACGTCCTGATCTTCAACACCGAGCTCACGAGCGAGGCGCCGCCCGTCTTTGGGAGCATCTACATGCTCCCGAACGCCGAACTCACGCACCAGCTGTTCAGCATGCTGAAGCGTCTGATGGAACCGCTCTCGTAACCGGCCTCCGCGATACCATGGAGAACAATTTTTTTGGTGAAGAGACGGCCGTAATCCTGGGTCTGGGTGAACACCGGGTCGGGACGCACCCGATGGGGACAATCGGGCTTGGTTCCTGCATCGCGCTCATCCTCCACGACCAGCGGAAGTCTCTTGCGGGGTTCGCCCATATCATGCTTCCTGAAAGCCGCGGGAATCTCGATCGTCCCGGTAAGTTTGCGGATACCGCCACAACCGTCCTCCTCGAAGAGATGGAGAGGCTCGGAAGCACGAAGTTCTCGATCGCCGCACTCGTCATCGGCGGTGCGAGTATGTTTGAGTTCTCAGCCAGCTCCCTGAATATCGGCGAGCGCAACGTCGCCGCAGTCAAGGACCTGCTCCGCGAACAGGGCATCAGGATCGAGCATGAGGAGACCGGCGGAAAGATCGGGCGGTCCGTGTATTACTGGCCGGAGGGGAAGGGCCGCCTCATCATCAAGAGGTCGAACGGGACATGCATCACCCTCTGATCGCCTTAATCGCTCTGCTCTCTCTTCTCATTCTCCCATCGTCCGCTCTTTACATCGAAGCACCCGATTATGATTCGGGCATCGCATCCGCCGGAGTGAAGGAGGCGATCAACGGCCGGTACGGTGATGTCATCTTTGCGACGGATAGCGGCATCTCCGTGTACACGGCAAACAGCACCTGGTATTCGGTCAACCCGAGGTACCCGGGAGAGACGGCCTACGGTCTGCTCGCCCCCCTCGATACCATGGTGACCGCGATCGCCCTCGATGCGGAGGGCCACCTCTGGGTAGGGTATCCAAACGGGCTCCAGATCGGAGACGGGGCGGGATACCGGGAGATCCAGGACCAGCAGTTCCTCAAGAACCGCAACATCAACTGCATGGTGCGATGGGGGGACGAGATGTGGATCGCCACCGGACGGGCGGGCCTCCACCGCTGCCATGGCGATGACTGGACATGGTATAAGCCGCTCGGGCCCGAAGGCCTCGGGTGCTACACCGTTGTGAGCATGGTGGTGGATGCCGCGAGCGATGCGCTCGTCATCGGGTCCGAAAGCAATGGCATCCGTGTGCTCAGGAACCGGACAGGGGAGGTCCGCTTCGAGGAGGTCACCTGCCGCGGTGATCCGCTCAGGGGGATTGCCGGGGTGCGGGTCGACCCGTTCGGGGGCGTCTACCTCTTCAACCGCACGACGGTCCTCCGGTATACCCCTGATGCGGGGGTTACCCCGGTCCTCGGTGCCGGGGACCTGAGCACGTTCCCGGTCGTCATCAACGATATCGCGGCAACACCCACCGGGATGCTGTTTATCGCGTCGGATAACGGGGTCTACGGGTGGAACTCGTCGGGTGTCGCCCTGCATATCACGTCTGGAGACGGCCTTCGCTCAAACATCGTCAAGAGACTCTTCGTCGATGCTGACGGGCGGTGCTGGTTCGTTGTTCCCGGGAACGTAGGGTATATTCCGCCGATGGCGGGACCCGCCACCCTCGATCTCTCCGCCGTCCCCGTGCAGACACCGGAGGTCGCCGGGACTGTCTCCGGCAGTGCCCCGGCTCCGGAGGAGACGCCCGGGGAGCCTGCCGGGATGCTGGAAGAGATGTGGGCATCTTTTGAGGCGTGGATCAGGGCGGGGATACCGGGACGGCAGGTGCCTCTGACTATCGCCATGCCGCGGTCAGGAAGCACAGGCGTGTTTGAGCCGGCCGGCCTGTAGGTTTGTTTGGGTGGATTCTAGAAGAGTGAACCTTCAGGACTACCACCAGCAGTTCACCGGAAAAGAAGAGGAGTTCCCGTGCCGCTCACGACTTCGAGATCTCCGCGTAGTAGTATTCCCCGGCCGCGACCTGCTCCCGATCCAGGAACGACCCCGGTTTGTTGATCCGCGGTCTCCCGGTCCTGTCCCGCCGGAAGGAGATCCCGAGCGCTTTTAAGAACCGGTTCATGCCCGGCGCCATATCGAACGGCCCGGCGGCCTTGCCGTGCAGACCTGGTTCGCCCTCGAAGACCAGAATACGGTCGCTGATCATATCGATCACGTAGATGTCGTGGTCGATCACGAGCGTGCTCGCGTCCCGCCCTTCGGCGTGCTTCCTGATCATCCTCGAGATCTTCACCCGCTGCTCCACGTCGAGGTGGGCGCTCGGCTCGTCTAAGATGTAGAGGTCGGCGTCGCGCGAGAGGCAGATTGCTATCGCCACGCGCTGGAGTTCGCCGCCGGAGAGCGTGTTCACCGGGGCCTGAAGAAGATGTGCAAGCGAGAGGGGCTCTAAGATCTCGTGCTGGTAGAACGAGGTGTCGAACTTCGTCGTCGTCTGCCGGAGGACCTCTTCGACGGTCGCCTCCGAGTCGCCTTTGAGGTACTGCGGCTTGTAGGATATCCGCACCCGGGAATCCATCGCCCCGGTATCGGGGGGAAGCACCCCGGCAAGGAGCTGGGCGAACGTGCTCTTCCCGATACCGTTCGCCCCGAGGACCCCGAGGACCTCGCCGCTCCGGATCTCCCCGCCGTCGACGGTGAGCGAGAACTGTTCGAAACGCTTCGTCATGGCCGGGAACGCGAGGAGCACCTCCCGGTTCGCCTCGGCGGCGTGGGCCCGGGTATCGAACGTCACCGCATACGTCCGTATCCTGACGTTCTCCTCCGGCAGGAAACCCTCCAGGTACTGGTTGATCCCTATCCGGACACCCTTCGGATGGGTGATGACACCAAAGACCGCCGGTTCTCCGTAGGCGATATGCACGGTATCGGCAAGCATATCGAGGATGGCGAGGTCGTGCTCGACGATAACCACCGGCCGCTCCAGGGCGAGTTCCCGGATCAGGTTCGCGGCGGCCATCCGCTGGTAGACATCGAGGTACGGCGTGATCTCGTCGAGGAAATAGAAGTCGGCGTCGCGCGCGAGGCAGGCGGTGATCGCCACCCGCTGCAGCTCGCCGCCGGAGAGGGTCGAAATAGGCCGGTCGATGACCGCTCTGAGCGATAACTGGTCGATGTAGTAGTCGAGCCTGCCGCGCTCATCGGTGGTTTTGAGGAGGTCGCGCACCGACCCGGTAAAGACCTTCGGGATCTGGTCGATGTACTGCGGCTTCACGGCGACCTTCATGTTCTTCTGCGAGAGCATCTGGAGGTAGTCGAAGAGCTCGGTTCCCTGGTAGAGGTTGAGGACATCCTTCCAGGACATCTCCGCATCAATCCGGCCCAGGTTCGGGACGAGCGTGCCCGAGAGGATCTTCACCGACGTGCTCTTGCCGATACCGTTTGGCCCGAGGATACCGGTGACCTTCCCTTCGATGGGGATCGGGAGGCCGTAGAGAGCGAAACCGTTCTGACCGTAGCGGTGGATCGGCTGGTCGAGTTGTTCGGGGAGATTGACGATGTCAAGGGCTTCGAACGGGCACTTCTTCACGCAGATGCCGCAGCCCACGCAGAGCTCCTCGGAAATGATGACTTTCTGGTCTTCACCGATGACGATGGTCTCGTCGCCGGTCCGGACACGCGGGCAGTAAATGATGCATTCGGTGCCGCACCTGGCGGGATGACATCGATCACGGTGTACAACAGCAATACGCATGGGTGATCACAGAACGCTGGTGGTTAAGAGAATAGTCCAGGTCATGAACCAGAGCGCGAACGTCATGAAACTCTGGTAAAACCAGTCTTTTTTGTTCAGTTCCATATAGTCGATCCGGATGAGCATGAAGATGTGCTTCTGGAAGACGACGCCCGCCATCAGGAGGAGAACGCCGATGATGGCGTTTTCCTGGAGCCCACTGACCGGGTCAGGGGTGCCGGAGAGGTAGAACGAGAGCCCTCCAGCCAGGATGCCCATGAAACAGGCTACAAGCGTCCGCTTTATCCGACCTCTGTGCTCGACCTGTTTTTCGGCACGTGTCCGCGGCCGTGTCTTTTCAACCTCTGCTGCTATCGCATTATCGCTCATCGTGACACCAGTGTTACGCCATTCCTGGAAGGGAAGTCTCTCCGGGACGGCGGCTCCCGGCCACTCCCCGGATTGACGGAATTATTACATTATAGGGTCTTCTCCGGTTATAAAGGTAGGCAACTCCCGCCGGACGGTCTCACTCGATCCTGTACCGCAGGAGTGCTGCAGCGCCGCCGATTGCCGCGAGACGTTCTCCAGGCTCGAACTCGGTGCTCAGCACCACGACCGATGCGTTGACGCGCTCGGCCTCCCTGATGACGTTCGTAGCCCCCTCGTCCCGGAGCAGGGTATCGGAGACGAGCACCGTCTCCGCCGCACCGTAAGCAATTGCCTTCCTGACCTCGTCGAGACCGTAGGCGACAGCGCCCCCGGCAGCGACCCGGTGCAGGACTTCGTCCATCAGCCTGACCTCGCGTGCGAGGTGGAGGTCGCCGAGGAGCCGATCGAGGACCCCCTGCCCGATGACCTCCTGCACGGCCCCCCGCCCGATACGCCGCGTCTCGACGACGAGCATACGCTCTGCGAGGTCGGACGCACGGGCTTTCACGTAATTCGCAAAATCGTCCTTCACGAACCCCGGGCCCGCGACGACCAGGGGGCCGGTGACCGCGGCCAGCACCTCAAGCGTCTTCTCGAAGAGCACCGACCGGGTGCCGGTATCAGTACCCTTGCTGCTCCCGGCCGCAACAGTCGTCACCCACTCAGGGCCGAACTGGCGCAGGCGGTAGACCTGCGCCTCCCCCTCCTCGACGCTCACGACGTGGACCACGCCGTATGCAGAGGCATCGACGGCCCGGTGTATCCGTTCGCAGTCGACGGACCGCCACTGTTTGATGACCGAGATCTCGAACCCCGCCTCCACGTTCAAGGTGTGGTGCGCGGTGACGTCCACTCCGCTCTCAATGATCCCGGCGATACGGAGGCGGTTCGTGTGCTGGTGGAACTCCACCTTCTCGACCCGGATCCCGAGCCGGACCGGCCGCTTCTCCACCTTCTCCGGCCGGAGCTTATCGGTTGCCGCCTCCACGCTCCGGAAGGTCGTCGCAAAGACGAGATCCCCCGGCCCGACCAGGTGGGAGAGATGCCAGATGTCGTCGAGCGTCTCCGGGAAGAGGCGTATCTCGCCGAACTTCCCCCGCATCTCCCGAACTTCAGCCTTCATGGTTCTACGATATCGGAGCCTCCCGGCGGGACGAATGCGGCGACCGTCTCGGTGTTCAGGGCGTTCTTGAGCCCTTTCCACTCGTCTTCCGAGAGTTTATCCCTGAGTCCCCGGACAACCTTCTTTGCGGTGTCGTTCGGCTCGAACTGCCCCGGACGAAGCTCCAGCCATACTTTCGCACGCCCGGTGACGGCCCCGGGCGGGCCGCCGATGACGGCGACCTCGGGCGCCATCGCAAGACCGATCGCCACCCCGAGGGGGACGTTCTTAAAGTACTGCCGCTCTCCCCGGACGATGAAGGCGCCCCGGGCCACATACTCGCCGGACTCGGGCGTCTTGCTCACCTGGTCGGGGCGGGCGGCGTAGACGTCCGCTGTGAAGTGCCCGGCCTTCCAGGCGTTGGAGTAGGATGCGGCGAACTGCACGGCCTCGTCAAGATGTTCGGTAGCGCCTTTCACGATGACGACGCTCCCGCCGTGGACGTCGGCGTGGACGAAGAGATCCCCGCCCTCCATGTATTTCTTGACGAGTTCCTCGTTCTGGGAGGCGTCCCGGCCGCCGATGACGAGGGTCCCGTCGGTGGTGGTGAACCAGCGGAACCGGTGGTACCACCGCTTCTTTAAGAGGGCAAGGTTCTGTTTATGCCGGGGCTTCTCGGGGACCATCCGCTCCATTGCCGCGAGTGCGCCCGTCTTCTTCTTCTTAAACTTCTTGATCAGGTCGTAGTAGCGGCCGAGGTTCTGCTCCATCGTCTCGTGGACGTAGACCTTCACCCGCTCCTCTTCAAGACCGAGTTCCACCGCCGCCTCGGCAGGGTGGACCGCACGGACCATCTTTGCCGTTGGGTTCTCACCGTTCGATTTGAGGATCTGCTCGATCTCCTGCCACGAGCGGCTTTTGCTCGCCTCGTCGAGCGTCGTTAAGATCCCGGCAACGGGCGTGTAGTTCTCGTAGAGCACCTCCACAACCCGCTCGTACCGCTCGATCTTCTTCTCAAACCCCTTGATCGCCTCCGCCTGGCGCCGGCGGATCACCTCTGCCTGGGACAGGCGGGGTTTTTCGGCCGCGGTCTCCTCCTTTTGACCCGTCACCTTCGGGTAGAACGCATCCAGGGCCTCGCTGAAGGTCGCAAACCGCTCGCGAACCTCTTCACCGGCAAGCACCACCGGCCAGCACCCGGACGGCGTTGTCACCGGCTCCCGGCGCCTCCCGACGTCGGCCATCAGACGCTCGAAAGCTGCCCGGATCGCCTCCGCGTCCACCTCTGTGGCGGCGGCGCCCTTATCGACGCCTGCCATCCGGCAGACCTCTTCGGCATACGCGCCGCCGAGCATGCACCCGACGGCAAGCGTCCGGACGATGTCGCGGTCGGACTCCGCGAGCATCTTCTGGAACTCAACGGGAGGGAGCGCCGAGCAGTCGGTCCCCTCGAAGGGGTAGACCACGCCGGGAATAACCTCCCGGGTCTTGAACCGGTGGTGCCAGAGGGGCTTGATGATCGTATACTCTTCGTTGCAGAGGATCGTGTTCCCCTCATCGAAGAGTTCGAAGATGAGGTGATAGGTCGTATCCCTCTTGCCGATATCGATGCTCATGGTGCGCTCGAGCCCGAGCTGGCGGATGCTGAGCACTTTCCCGCCGTCGAGATGCTTCCGGAGCAGCATCGCATAATTCGGCGGGTTCTTTGGGGGCGTGGGAAACTCTGCGGTGAAGTGGGCACGTCGTCCCATCTCCACGAGCAGCAGGTATTTTGCCCGGTCTTCCCCGTTTAACCTGATACCGAGGGTCTTCGCGTCGAACTGGTAGATCTTGCCGATCCAGAGCGGAAGGCGATCGGCAGCCTCCGCCACCAGCGCCCGAAGATCGACCCCGCTCATTCCCTGTAGTGTCGCCATTGATTCCAGAATACATTCGGCCCGGTACCTAAAGAAGGGTACTGCCGGCATGAAACCCTGGTTTTGCCGGGAATTGGATGGGTGCGCTGTGCCTGAGGGGTCGGCGAAGAGGTGATCGCTGCACTCGATAACCTGCAGAAAGCCCTCCAGAGGTCTCACGACCCTTCAGTCGCACCCTGCACCTATCGGTTTGAGCACTGAAGGTGCGCTTTGCGGGGACAAAACAGTCGGAAGCGATGACAAAGACCCGTATACTGGACCATGGGGATATCGCCCCCCGGGGAGGGGCTAACGGGGAGTGCGACGTCCGCCATGAACGGAGCTCGACCACCGGCAGGTGGGGAGGGGGGAGCATCCCCCCTCC
>DASQ01000146.1 GCA_002503885.1 Methanoculleus marisnigri
GCAACGAAGAAGCACTGCAAACGGTGGAACACGAACTTCTCGCCGTTAGAGGTGGGAAAACAGTGGTTCTACCGGACGATCCGGGATCACGGCCTTGATCTGCACCTGCGTGCCGGGTACGAGACCAAGGCACTCCGGGACCGGTTTGGCTTGAAGAAGACAAGCCAGAAGAGCAAGCCGGTCTTCGCTGCTCATGCAGTCGATGCCTGGGTGATGGCGGCGGACGTCTCGGGTGCGGAGCAGCCGACCGAACAGGGGTTGTTCTACTGGACGCCGATCCGGTTGCACCGGCGGCAGCTGCACCGGTTGCAGCCGGATACCGGCGGGATCCGAAAACCCTACGGAGGAACCCGGTCGCTTGGGTTCACCCGGGGAACGCTGGTCCGGCACGTCAAGTATGGGCTGACGTACATCGGAGGAACGTTGAAAGGAAAGATATCATTGCATAACGCGGTCACCGGGAAGCGGGTGACGCAGAGCGCAAAGGGAGAAGATTGTACCCTCCGAACCCGTATTGCCTGGAGAACACAACTGTATGCCGGGACAGGCAGACGGCATTCCTCCCCGGGTTTAAACCGGGGGTCTCCTGCCTGATTATTATGAAAGTAACAATCGTAGCCTGGGGCAGCGAACTGCTGCAGTTTTCCGGTGCAGCGCGGGAGATGGGGATCGACCTTGCCGCGTGGCAGGTGCATGAACTGACGGACGATTCAGAGAAGCGGGAGAGGTGCATCGAGTCGTGCAACGGAGCGGATGTCGTCCTGATCCACCCGTCGCACGACCCGGTCTGGGACGAGATCCTGGGCGGTCTCGCGGAGGGCGTTCCAGTCATATCGTTCGGCTACACCGACGCCTCCTGGTCGGCCTCGACCGTCCCGCTTGCCGTCGTCTCCACGGTGAGCACCTACTTCCTCTACGGCGGACCTCTGAACATCGGGAACCTGATCCGGTACGTCCAGGCCGAAGTGGCCGGGATGGACGTCGCCTACGACCCCCCGCAGGAGACCTGCTGGGAGGGGATCTACCACCCGGATGCCGGGTGCGTCTTCGACGACCCCGATGCTTACCTCGCCTGGTATCCGTCCCGGCACCGCATCCGTGTCGGGCTCCTCTTCTCCCGGACACACTGGGTGAACGGGGACCTTGCCGTCGAGGATGCCCTGATCAGGGAACTTGAGAGGTATTACGACGTTCTTCCGGCATTCTGTTTCGGGGTCCCGGATAAGGAGATCGGGGCGCGGTCGGACCGGGAGATGATAGAGACCTTCTTTGCGGGCCGGATCTCTGCGCTCATCGACGCAAGAACGTTCACCCCTCCCCGTGACGCCGATGCCTGCACCGAGGCGCTCGCGAAACTCGGCGTACCTGTTTTTCACCCCCTGATCCTCTATCACCGGACTGAAGCCGAGTGGAGGGCCGATACGGAGGGGATGCGCGGGAGCGACGTCTCCTGGTACGTTGCGCTGCCCGAGTTCCTGGGCGCGATCGAGATGCTGCCGGTCGGTGCCGCGGAGAGCCGCGATCAGGCGGGCATCGAGGGCGAGCGTCATGTCCCCATCGCCGAGCGGGTGGAGAAGTTCGTAGGCAGGGTCAGGAAGTGGGTCGATCTTGCGTCCAGACCCGCCGCAGAGAGGCGGGTGGCCTTCATCCTCCACAACAAGCCCTGTGCCTCGGTCGAGGCGACGGTCGGTGCCGGGGCGCACCTCGATACGCTGGAGAGCGTCGCAAGAATCCTCGAAGCGATGCGCGACCGGGGGTATGCGGTCGAATGCCCGGGGAGCGGAAAAGCCCTGATCGAGACTATCATGGACAGAAAAGCAATCAGCGACTTCCGCTGGACGTCGGTTGCGGAGATCGTCCGGAAGGGGGGCGCCCTTGCCCTGGTGGAGCCGGAGGAGTATGCCGCCTGGTTCGAAACCCTCCCTTCCGGGGTCCGGACCCGTATCTGTGAGGCGTGGGGACGGCCACCGGGTGAAGAGGTGAACGGGGTCCCGCCGGCGATGGTTCACGAGGGGAAGATCGTCGTCACCGGGGTGCGTTACGGGAACGCGATCGTCTGCGTCCAGCCCAAGCGCGGGTGCGCCGGCCCGCGGTGCGACGGAGAGGTCTGCCGGATCCTCCACGACCCGGGCGTTCCGCCGACCCACCAATACCTTGCGACCTACCGCTACATCGAGGAGACGTTCGGTGCGGACGTGATCGTCCATGTCGGTACGCACGGGAACCTCGAGTTCCTGCCCGGCAAATCGGTCGCCCCCTCGGATGCCTGTTTCCCCGATATTGCCATTGGGACCATCCCCCACCTCTACATCTACAATGCCGACAACCCGCCGGAAGGGACGCTTGCCAAGCGGCGGAGTTACGCAACCCTGGTCGACCACATGCAGGCGGTGATGGTTGCAAGCGACCTCTATGCGGGGTTAAAAGAACTCGATGAGCAGATCGCGGACTACAACCGGGTGAAGGACGTCGATCGGGCAAGGGCGCACGCGCTTGAGCATACCATCGCCGACCTGCTCGAGCAGACCGGCATTGGTGGCGAGATTGGGTTTGCAACCCTGCACGAGCAGGGAGCCCCGTTTGGAGAGGTGGTCGCCGCTGCCCATACCGCCGTAACCCGGATTGCCGACACCCGGATTCCCGAGGGGATGCACATCTTTGGGGAGGTGCCGGAGGGCGAGCGCCGGGTGGAGTTCATCCATGCCGTCATGCGTTACGATGGGGAAGTGAAGGGTGCAGTGCTCCGGATGATGGGGTACGACGCTTCGACTGCGGACGACGCCCTGCTGCGGGATGCCGAAGCTGCGGCAAAGGCTCTCATCGCCGCGTTTCTTGAGGGAGATCTCCCCGACCGGGCGGTGGAACGGGCGCTCTCCGGCCTTCTCGTCCGGCACGATCCGGAAGCACTCGAAAAGATCCGGGCCGGTGTCCTCGATCTTGCAGCGCGGATAGACGACTCCGACGAGATCGGGAGCCTGCTCTCGGGGTTCGCCGGAGGCTACATCCCGCCGGGCCCTTCAGGGTTGATCACGCGGGGCAAGCCTGAGGTGCTCCCCACCGGGCGGAACTTCTACTCGCTCGACCCCTTCCGGGTTCCCACCCGTGCCACGTGGCGGATCGGGACGCGGCTTGCGGAAAGCGTCGTTGCGAAGTACGTCGACGAGCATGGGCGGATCCCGGAGAATATCGGCATGTACTGGATGGCATCCGATGTTATGTGGGCCGACGGCGAGCAGCTTGCCCAGATCTTCTCCCTCATCGGGGTCGAACCGGTCTGGACGGACGGCAGGGTCAGGTCCTGCCGTGTGATCCCGCTTGAGGAACTCGGACGCCCGAGGATCGACGTCACCGTCAGGATGAGCGGGATCCTCCGCGACTGCTTCTACACCTCTATCGAACTCCTGGACGACGCTATCCGGGAGGTCGCCGCGCTGGACGAACCGCCCGAGCTGAACTTCATACGGAAGCACGCCCTCCAGGGGAGCGGCACGGCCCGGATCTTCGGGAGCAAGCCGGGCACCTACGGCAACGGCGTCAGCCTGGCGGTCTACGCATCGGCCTGGAAGGAGGAGGCGGACCTTGCAGAGGTCTTTGTCGGGTGGAACAGTTATGCCTACGGGCGGGGTAGTTTCGGTGAAGAGTCCCCTGAGACCTTCTCCGCGCAACTTGCCGCCATCGACCTCACCTTCAACAAGACGGTGACCGACGAGTACGACCTCCTCGGGTGCTGCTGCTACTTCGGGGCGCACGGCGGGCTGACCGGAGCGGCAAGAGCGCTCTCGAACCGGGACGTGCCTGCCTACTACGGCGATACGCGTGACCGGGACCGCGTGGAGGTCAGGACGCTTGCCGAGGAGGTACGGCGGGTCGTCAGGGCGAGGCTCCTCAACCCGAAGTGGATCGAGGGGATGAAGCGGCACGGCTACAAGGGTGCCGGGGACATCTCGCGGCAGGTGGGCACCGTCTACGGCTGGGAGGCGACGACGCAGGAGGTGGACGACCGGATCTTCGACGACATCACCCGCACGTTCGTCCTGGATCCGGAAATGCGGCAGTTCTTCGCGGACGAGAACCCTTGGGCGCTGGAAGAGATCGGGAGGCGGCTGCTTGAGGCGCACGAACGCGGCCTCTGGGATGCCGACCCGGACGTTCTCGAAGGGTTGCGGGCGGCGTACCTGGAGATGGAGGGCTGGATCGAGGACCGGATGGGCGATACCGGCGGCGACGTCCAGGGCGGCGCGGTCCGCGTAGTGACCGTGGAGGAGGCAAAGGCGCTACGGGGAGCACGGGAGACGGAGAAAGAGGCGTGAAGACGGCGATGGGGATATCCGTTAACGCGTCGTGCTCCACTGGTAATCGTCTTCGTGCGGCACGTTCCCGTTTCCCCTCATTCCTGCTTTCGCAGCCTGAGCAAACATACCGTGAGGAGCAGTGCAACAGCCGCAAAAATTGCCTCAAATCCCGGCGATTCGGGTGCCGCCGGGTCTTCGAGTGGGATTGCAGACAGGTCGTTTCCATCGCTCACGACGATCGTCCTGCCGTCGGGAGACCACTGCTGCATCATGTATGCCGGATTATCAGGATCGAGGGGTGCGAGGCCGGAGCCGTCGCTCTCCATCACCCAGAGTTTCTGGTTTCGCGACTCCGACCGGAAGGCGATCCTGGCACCGTCCGGCGACCAGACCGGTGATGTGTCCCAGTTCCCGGTTGTCAATTGCTTCGAACCCAATCCGTCGCTATTGATTACCCAAAGAGAGAACTCCGGCAATGTCCCCGGCGGTGACGCGACGACGTAGGCGATCCTGGCACCGTCCGGGGACCAGGAATACCCGGATACGCTCCCCTCGCTGAACGTCACCTGTGTCTTGCCCGTTCCGTCGCTCTGCATGGTCCAGATCTCCCTGTTTCCCGACCCGTCCGAGAGGTATGCGATCCTGTCCCCCTGCGGCTGCCACTGGGGCAGGCGCGCATCTCCATCGGTCGTCAGCTGCTTCTTGTTGCCGCCGTCCGCGTCCATGATCCAGATATTCGCTTCCGTGCGGATGGCCGAGCCGTTCACCGCAGGCGACCCTTCCTGGATGGCCGCATTCTCAAAGAGGCAGGAGGTATAGACTATCCGCTTTCCATCGGCGCTCCAGTCCGCCCCGTAGCCGGAGAGCCCCGGACTGGGGGTGATGCGGCCGCCTTCGGTCAGGCGCACCCTCCCGGTCCCGTCAGGGTTCATCGTCCAGAGGTCGAGCCCTCCTCCGTCGTCGGACAGGAAGAGGAGCTTCTTCCCATCCGGCGACCAGGGATCGAATTCGGTGAAGAGATTCCACGAACGGTCGTCCGTCACCGGTACCGGGTTTTGGCCGTCGCGCTCCATCACCCGGATGCCGGCATGGACTCCGTCGGATGAGACGAAGGCGATCCTGGCGCCGTCCGGAGACCAGAAGGGGTATGCATCGAATGCCGAATCGTTTGTCAGCTGGACTACGGGTGCAGCCGCTGCCGGGAGAGTGCACGCGATCAGCAGCAGGACGATGCATATCGTTTTTCGGTTCATACAGACCTCATACACGGTGTCACCGATCAAGGTGTCAACGTTCTCCCATATACCTTTTCTGTGACAAACATCGAACTGTCGCGGCTGTACCCGGGCCGTCGCATTCTCCTGATACGCCCTAGTGCATCTTGTCAGT
>DASQ01000040.1 GCA_002503885.1 Methanoculleus marisnigri
CCAACTTCTGCCGGATTCGAGGATATATTTCAACCGTGAAGAAAAATCGTAGGCCGGTACTCGAAGCCATCAGAGGGGCATTCGAGGAAAACCCTTTCACCCCTGATGCAGTTTATTGGTCTACCTGACCAGTTACACAATATCTAATTATCTCCCATTATATAAGGATCTGCCGGTATTTTGGGCATATTTTCAAAAAAGGAAACCTCAAAGAACATCATAATTAAATATGGGGTCAGAGAGGACCTGACCAGTTACCCTTTCCATTGATGATCTTGATTCGAACATCTGGCTTCATGGCTGTCAGTACAATATAAGCGCACATTATATTTATAATTACCTATACTCTTCGAAAATATAATGGTCAAAATAGGTTCAGAAAGTAATTTTGAAGATGATTGATGATTCGATTGAAAGCAATTATGCGCTTATTAAACGGGAGTTGAGGCTGGTGCTCACGCTCACTGTGTTCGCGACTCGAAACCCTTCGGGTTTCTCACGTTCGCTTTCGCTCACGCCTCGAAGCCTAATGGCTTCTCGAACTCCTGCCCTTCGAGCAGTCGTTCCTCGAAACGCTTCGAGCAACTCATGTCCCCGCCGTTTTGCCGGACCCCGCTAGAAGCCTGGCCCAAGAGACCCGGCAGGGGCCCCTTTCCCCCCTCACTTCAGCAAATCCGCAAGCTGCCGCATCTCCCGTATATGGTACTGCCCTTCGGCCGTCGGGGTGCCGGCATGGCAGAAGGCGAACTCCGACCCGAAGAGGGGCAGGACTGGACGGGCGTAGCGGAACTCGGCACCCATGATGCTCGTGCAGATGGGCTTCTGGGCCTGGTGGGTAAACATGACGAGTTCGAAGAGGTCGTCCTGGGTCCGGGGTTTCACGACGATCTTCGGGATATCGCCGTAAGACCTGAGCATCTCCTCGATCTTTCCGAGCTCGGGGAGGGTGGGCATCTCGTTCGTGTGCAGCGACGCGAGGATCTGGACCCCCTGACTCTTAATGAACGGCGCGTGGTCCCGGTAGCGTGCCTCCACGTCCACGATATCGACGTATCTCGCGATCGGCCCGACAATCCGGGCCCAGAGGGCCGCGTCGCCGACAAACCGCCCTCCCTCCTCTCTGCTCCTGAGCGTGGCAATCAGGGGTATGGCGGTCTTCTCCCGGATCGCACGGACCTGGTCCAGCAGGTCTCCCTCCATCCGGTCAAGCCTGACCTCGATGAACGTCGGGTTGTACTCCGCCACCTCATCGATAACGCCGGCATTCTCCACAGAGACGACGATCTTCATACTTACCGAGGTATAACACCCCTTATCACTTAAAAGCCTGCCCGCTATCTCCCTTCCCCACCGTATCGCAACGCTCCAGCATGGCGGCGAAGACCTCATCGAAGACTGCCGGCAGCGCTTCCCGGAGCCCCTGCACCCCTACCTCCGTGATACCGCCACCGGTCGCGACCTCCCCAATAAGGTCTCCCGGCGCCTTGCCGGTCTCCCGGAGGTAGGCGGCCGTAGCCGCGACCATCTCGGTTGCGAGCACGAGCGCCCGGCCGGGGGGGAGTCCGCTCGCACGGGCTGTCGCGCCCGCCAGTTCCTCGATGATGGCGGCAAGCAGCCCGGGCCCGCAACTCGAGAGAAGCGTTGCCGCCGGGATATCACTCTCCCCGACGAGCACCACATTCCCGATCGACGAGAAGAGCCCCTCCACCCTGAGAGCATCATGCATGCCCACCTGCCGCCCGTGGCAGACCAGCGTCGTCCCCTGCCCGACTGCAGAGGTGACCGTAGGGATGGCCCTGGTGACCGAGCCGGGAAACTCTCCCTCGATCTCCTGAAGGCTGATGCCCGCGGCGAGCGAGACGATATGCTCGTCCCCGTCCATCACCGGAACAATCTCGTGGAGGACCTCTCTCATCTCCTGCGGCCGAACAGCGATGATGATCGTACGGCACCGCCGGACGAGTTCTCCGTTCGTTGCGGCGATGCCGATCCGGGGCCATGCTGCGGCGCATGCGTCCCGGCTCTTCTGGCCGCGAGAAGCAACCACGATCTCATCGGTGCCGAGCACCCCGGATGCGAGAAATCCGTTCACCAGCATGCTGCCCATGTGCCCGTAGCCGATAATCCCCACGCAGTCCATACCCAAGCCTCCTCTCCACATCGCCTTCTTGCCCAAAAAGGATACCCGCTCCTGCCGGGGTGGAATATATAGGCCGGCGAGGTGAACGGTACCCAACAGATGCCGCACGATCATTATCAGGGGTCCGGATCACCGGAACTGCTTGCGCCGGCCGGGTCGCCGGAGGCCCTGGCCGCAGCGGTCGCCGCCGGCGCCGACGCCGTCTACCTTGCCGGGAGGCGTTTCGGGGCCCGGCACTACGCGGCGAACTTCTCCAACGAGGAACTCCGTTCTGCCGTCGACTACGCACACCTTCGGGGAGTCAGGGTCTATGTCACCGCAAACGTCCTCGTCCGGGACGCCGAACTCCCCGACGTGGCGCGTTACCTCCTCTGGCTCTACGAGACCGGGGTCGATGCCGTCCTGGTGCAGGACACCGGGGTGGCGTCGCTTGCCCGGGAGGTGGTCCCCGACCTCCCCCTTCATGCCTCCACCCAGATGACGGTTCACAACCGCGAAGGTGTAGCCCGGGCCGCAAGGGAGGGGTTCTCCCGCGTGGTGCTGGCGCGGGAACTCACCCTCCCCGAGATCGAGGGGATCGCGGAGGACGCGGAGGCACGGCGTGTCGGCATCGAGGTCTTTGCCCACGGTGCGCTCTGCTACTGCTACTCGGGCCAGTGCCTCCTCTCCTCGGTCATCGGGGGGCGGAGCGGGAACCGGGGGATGTGCGCCCAGCCGTGCAGGAAACCCTACCGGCTCGTGGTCGCCGAGAAGGACGATTACGGGCGCCCGAAGGATCTCCGGGCCGTGCCTGCAGAGGACCGTTACCTCCTCTCGACGCGCGATCTCTGTGCATACCCGCACCTCGACCTCCTCGCGCGTGCACCGCTGGCGTCGCTCAAGATCGAGGGGAGGATGCGCTCGGCGGAGTACGTCGCCACGGTGACGAGCATCTACCGGCGTGCTCTCGACGCGATCGCCGCCGGGGAGGCCTGGTCGCCCTCACGCGAGGATATGCACGACCTCGCCCTCGCATTCAACCGTGAGTTCACGGAGGGCTACATCCTCGGCGCTCCCGGTATCATGGCCCGCGACCGGCCCGGGAACCGGGGCATCCTGCTCGGCACGGTCATTGGCTACGACCCGCGGAGAGAGGAGGCGACCGTGCGTCTTGCCGGCGACGTCGTCCCCCGTTCCGGCGACGGGCTGGCCTTCTGCACGGACGACCCCGAACAGGACTCAGGCGCGGTCGTCCGCGGCACCCCCGCCGTCCGCCACGGCACGGTGCGACTTTCGGTCCCCGCGCCTGTGGGAGAGGGAGTCCGGGTCTTCCTGACGAAGAGCGCAGACCTCGATGAGCGGGCAAAGCGGGTCATGGAAGAGCCCCACCAACCGTTGCCGCTCGACGTGACGGCCACCTGGGAGGACGGCACGCCCTGTCTGGAGGCGGTCCTCGCACGACACGGCGGCGAACCGCTCCGGGTACGCTACCGCTCGGACCTCCGGATGGAACCGGCCCGGAGCCGGCCGCTTACCCCGGACCAGATCGCGGAGCAGCTCGGAAAGACCGGGGGAACGCCGTTTGCGGTCAACAAGATGGACCTCCGGTACCCGGGCGGGCTCTTTGCGCCGCTCGGAGAGTTGAACCGGGTCAGGCGTTCATTCTTAGAGAAGGTCGAGGAGGCCGTCCTCGCTGCATGGCGCCCGGGGCCGGATGCAGTAAGTGCAGCCCGGGAACAAGCCGAAGCAGCGATTGCCGGGATGACGGGGCCGGCTAAGTCGGAGAGGGAGAAGCGGCTCCCGTCGGTCTCGGTCTACACCGACACCCTCGAGGGCGTGGAGGCAGCTGTCCGGGGCGGTGCCCGAACCGTCTACCTAGAGCCCTCTACTCCCGGTCTCCTCGAAGAGGCCGCTGCCGTCTGCCGGGAAGGGGGGGCGGACCTCGTCTGGAAATGGCCGTCGATCACCCGGCGCGGGTTCCTCGATGCAGCGGCGCCGCTCCTCCCATCACTTTACGAGGCGGGCGTCCACGGGGTGATGGTGAGCGGGCCTGGCGCAGCGGACGCGGTGCGGCGGGCCGAACCACGGATGAACCTCTATGGTGCCGCCGGGCTGAACGTCTGGAACCACCGCACTGCCAGGGAACTGGCTCCACTCTTCCTGCGGTGCACGGCCTCCCCCGAGCTCCCGGCCGCCGACCTTGCAAGGCTCGCGGAGTCTGCCGGGGGCGCCCCCCTGCTCGAGGTGCTCGTGCAGGGCAACGTCGAGGCGATGGTGACCGAGGACCGGCTGATCCCGGCGGTCTCCGGGGAAAGGTCCGACGGCCGGTTCCTGGGCCTCGAGGACCAGCGGAACCGCGTCTTCCCGCTCCGGTGCGACGGCGAGGGGCGGACCTGCATCGCAAACGCCGTCGAAACCTCTCTGATCGACCACCTGCCCGGGATCGTCGCGATGGGGATCGACGCCGTCGCCATCGATGCACGGGGGCGGGGACCCCGCTACGCAGGGGATATGGCCGGGATCTACCGGGCGGGACTCGACGCCGTGGCCCGGGGAGACCCCGGCATGCTTTCCACGCTCAAGGACGAGGTGAAACGGCGGGCGCTCGGCGGCATCACCGGCGGGCATTTCGTCCGGGGACTTCCGGAGTGAGCTTCCGCCGGGCCCCCTCCTGAATTTTCGTATCCTGCCGATCACGAGACAGGGCAGGGTTCAGGAATACCAGCGTACTTTTGATGACGGAACGTCGTTCCCCAGACCTGGTAGTGAAGGCGTTCCAAAACGCCTCTGAGGTCGCGTCGACCACAGGCTCGATCAATGGAAATCGTGGCGTCGGATGCAGAAGTAGTGCATTCCTTTCAGAGCGGTTCTTCTCAGGCTTGTCCGGTACACTGGAGCGTGGAGATATCGCCACGCGGGGGCGGGGCTGACGGGGAGGGGGCATGCCCCCCTCCCCCGTCTCCATCCCATAAAAAGGCGTGTAACCCCCACTCCACCCGGCCTCCGGCCTCCTCCCCCGCCCCCCGGGGCGGGGGCAGTGCGTGGCGATAGGTGATGTTCCTACGGGACATCGCTGGAGAGGATCGCAGATCTTTGGACTTGCGACGTTCCTCTGGAATGAGGCTCTTGAACCGCAGATACAACTTGCGACTGGCTCAATTACTTCAGGCTTGTCATGTCGCTTATGTTCACATACGACGGGCAAGGAGGCCCCCGGTTTCAACCGGGGGAGGAATTGCCCGCATCAAGCCCCGTACACTTTCGCCCCGCGGGAGTTATCTTATAGACAGATGAGCCCCCAAGATAAGAGGTAATGGCACTGCGAGTCGTCAGCAACTATCTGCGCCTTCCCCAGAAGACGTTCTGGATCCTCGACACGCTCGCGTACCATGCAAAAAGCATGTACAATGTAGGACTGTACAACGTCCGGCAGCATTATGCCACGCATCAGGAGAACCGCCAGATCCTTCTGGGCCTCCGGCCGGATCTTACCTCGGGGGTTGACATCCTGGTCGGATCCTACCTCCCGTTTACCCGGAAGAAGGACTTCCCCTACAAAGAGTGCAGCACCTACGCTCAAT
>DASQ01000110.1 GCA_002503885.1 Methanoculleus marisnigri
CGGAGGAACCCGGTCGCTCGGGTTCACCCGGGGAACGCTGGTCCGGCACGTCAAGTATGGGCTGACGTACATCGGAGGAACGTTGAAAGGAAAGATGTCATTGCATAACGCGGTCACCGGGAAGCGGGTGACGCAGAGCGCAAAGGGAGAAGATTGTACCCTCCGAACCCGTATTGCCTGGAGAACACAACCGTATGCCGGGACAGGCAGACGGCATTCCTCCCCCGGTTGAAACCGGGGGTCTCCTGCCTGATTATTATGACCAGGAACATCAGCGTAGAAGGGCTTGACCAGATCCCGATCGAGAAGCAGCGGATTGAACTGGTGGAGCGCAAGTGCCTCGGGCACCCGGACAGCCTCGCAGACGGTATCGCAGAATCGATCAGCCGGGCACTCAGCAGATCGTACCTTGAAGAGTGCAGCAGCGTCCTGCACCACAACACCGACCAGGGCGAGGTCGTTGCAGGGGAGTCGCTCCCGAAGTTCGGGGGCGGCCGGATCACAAAGCCGATCTACTTCCTCATATCGGGCCGGGCAACCAGGACCTTCAACGGCGCAAACATCCCGACAGACGCAATCGCCGTCGAGGCGGCACGAGACTATATCAGAAAGATCCTTCCCGCCATCAACATGGACCGCGACGTCATCGTCGACTGCCGTATGGGAAAGGGGTCGACCGACCTGCAGGACGTCTTCCGGTCCTGCGAGGGGAAGGTCCCCCGGGCGAACGACACCTCCTTCGGTGTCGGACACGCGCCGTTCAGTGAGGCGGAGAGCATTGTTCGGGGTGTTGCTGCGTTCATCGACACCAGACTTCGCCTGAAGTATCCCGTCATCGGCCAGGACTGCAAGATCATGTGCCTGCGTGACGGCGATACCATCACCCTCACCATAGCGATGGCGTTCGTGGACCGCTACTGCTCGAGCATCGCCGAATATATCGAGCAGAAGAACGTTCTGACAGAACAGATTGCTCTGGTCGCAAAGCAGTTCACCACGAGAGCGGTCAATGTCGCCATCAACACCGCCGACGACCTCGAGGGCGGCAGCGTCTTCCTGACGGTCTCGGGAACCTCGGCAGAGATGGGCGACGACGGGTCCGTCGGCCGCGGCAACCGTGCGAACGGGCTGATCACCCCCAACCGCCCCATGAGCATGGAGGCGACGAGCGGCAAGAACCCGATCAACCACATCGGCAAGATCTACAACCTCCTCGCGACGCAGATAGCACAGGACTGTGTCGCGGAGGTCGACGGCATCGAAGAGATATACATCCGTATGCTCTCCCAGATCGGCTACCCGATCGACCAGCCGCACGTGGCAAGCGCCCAGGTCCTCACGAAACCAGGTGTTAGCATCAACTCTGTTAAGCCCGATATCGAGGGGATCATCGACGGGTGGCTGGCAAAGACCACCACCATCACCGAGAAGGTCATCAGGGGAGAACTCTCTACCTTCTGACCTCCTCCACCGGAGTTGTTGTAACCCATGAGTAAACCAGTATCCCGGCAGCCCGGGCCCGGACCGGGGTTCGTTCGGCTCGCCATCCCGAACAAAGGCAGAATCGCCGGGCCGATCAACGAGTTGATCGAGAAGAGCGGCCTCCATCTGGTCGACGGGGGTGAGCGGAGGCTCATCACCAGGACTCGCGACCCGAACGTAGAGATCCTCTTCGCCCGCCCGATCGATATACCGGAGTACGTGGCGAGCGGTGTTGCCGACCTCGGCATTACCGGGAGGGATATGGTCATGGAGCGGGGCTCTGTGGTCGAGCAGGTGCTCGACCTGCAGACCGGCAGGGCCACGCTCGTTGTCGCCGTGCCGGAGGAGTCCGGCATCGAGACCATCGCCGATCTCGCGGGGGCAAAGATCGCCACCGAGTTCCCTGCAATCACCCGCGCGTTCTTTGCCGGGCACGGGATCGCCGTGACGGTGGTGACCGTCGGGGGGGCATGCGAGGCGACGCCGCACCTCGGGATCGCCGACGCTATCGTCGACCTCTCCTCCTCGGGGACGACGCTGCGGACGAACCATCTCCGCGTCATCGACGAGGTCCTCACCTCCACGACAATCCTGGTGGCGAACCCCGCCTCTCTCACGGAGAAAAAGGAGAAGGTCGACGAGATCATCCTTGCTCTCGAGAGCGTCATACGGGCGAAAGGGCAGTGTTACCTGATGATGAACGTCCACAGGAGCGCTCTATCCGATGTCAGGCAGGTGCTGCCCGGCCTCTCCGGCCCGACGGTGATGGACGTGGCATCCGACGAGAACCTGGTCGCCGTTCACGCTGTCGTGAAAGAGGAGCGGGTCTATCAGTTGATCAACCAGTTGAAGCGGGCCGGCGCAAAAGACATATTAGTCATGCCTATCGAACGGATCATACGCTGAGAGCATGGAGATCTATCCTGCAGTTGATGTCCTGGACGGGCGATGCGTGCAGCTCGTGCAGGGGCGACCGGAGGCCGCAACAGTCTACGGTGACCCGGCCGCCTGGGCGCGCCGGTGGCTCGATGAAGGAGCGGACGGGCTCCACATCGTCAACCTCGACGGGGCGTTTGGCCGGGCGCAGAAGAACGCCGACCTGATCCGGGGCTTCACGCGCGAGACCAGCGCTTTTGTCGAACTCGGGGGCGGGATCAGGAGCGTGGAGGACGCTCGGGGATGGCTTGATACCGGCATCGACCGGGTGATCCTCTCGACCCAGGCCATCAGGGTCCCCGAGACAGTCCGCACGCTTGCCGACGAATTCGGGAGTGAACGTGTGATGGCGGGGATCGACGCCCGGGGAGGCGAGGTGATGATCGAGGGATGGGAGCGCCCTGCCGGGAGTTACCTCTCCTGGGCGGAGCGGTTCGAGAACCTCGGCGCAGGATCGCTCCTCTACACGAACGTCGACGTAGAGGGGCTCCAGCAGGGGATCGCACTCGCACCCGTGACGGATCTCCTCGCGAGAGTGAAGGTCCCGGTCGTCATCTCGGGCGGGATATCGAGCGCACGGGACGTCGGAGCGCTCCGGGAAGCAGGAGCGGCCGGGGCGGTGCTCGGGTCGGCTCTCTACGCGGGGAAGGTGCGACTTTCAGAGGTCCTGGAGGCGGCGCATGCGGCAGAGTGAGATCCACCGCACCACGAAAGAGACCGATATCAGCCTCTCCCTCGACCTCGACGGCACCGGGGCCGGTATCATCGGAACCGGGATACCGTTCTTCGACCACATGCTGACATCGTTTGCCCGCCACGGCAGGATAGACCTCACTGTTCGGGCGACCGGCGACATCGCAGTGGACGTCCACCACACCATCGAGGATATCGGTATCGTCCTCGGGCTAGCCCTTGCCGAAGCGGTCGGCGATGGGAGAGGAATTACCCGGTTTGCCGACGCCGCCGTCCCGATGGACGAGGCGCTCGCCCGGGTGGCGCTCGATGTGGGCGGTCGGGGTTACCTCGTCTTCGAGAGTGCCTTCTCGCCGGCAGGCCCGGGCGGCATACCCGGCGACCTCATCGAGCACTTCTTCTACAGCCTCTGCACCAATGCCGGGATCACCGCCCACATCACGGCCGAGGGCAGGAACGACCACCATATCTGCGAGGCGGCGTTCAAGGCGTTTGCACGGGCACTCGCGGCGGCCGTGGCGATCGACCCCTCGATAGGCGACGTGCCGAGCACCAAAGGTACGCTCTGACCGGAAGAGAGCGGGAACCTTTTTTCTACCTGGCCGGGTTTACGGCCGCCATACCCCGACTTCTCCGGGAGGGGAGAGAACCGTCGCCCAAAAAACCGACACATCAGCCCGGAGAGCCTGCGTTATACGGCAGCTGCCCCATTTCACCACCCAGGGGGATAACCGGGCTGAGATCGAAGATGGGAGCGTCTGGCGCCCATCGCCGCCACAGACTCCCGGTCTGCGGCACGGGGATGCCTGCCGGATGCCGGAAATATCAGTTGTCCGGGCAGCCATCACTCGACAGTTACGGAGTATGGATCGCTGGAGCAAACGGTCACGGTACCGTCCACAAAGACATCCGTGGAACTATCCGGTCACCGCGAAGACCCCGGGAGGAGGATGCATCGGCATGTATGCTGCCGGAATAGATTAGAGAAGGGGGCCCGGAGGGCCCCCGGTAAAAATAAGGGAGGACAGTCGATTTACGCGGACTTAACCGCGAGATCGACGTCTTCTGCCTTGATCGTCTTGCGTCCCGCGTGCTGGGCAAGCCTGTTGGCTTCCTTGGTCAGCTCAGCGATATACGCCTCAGCCTTGGTAACCAGTGCGGCAGCAGCGTCGCTGCCGACTCTCTCAGCACCATTCTTCTTTGCGATACGTACAACCGCAGCAATAGGTAGATCTGCCATAATTTACTTCCACCTCTAAAAAGAAGTGTCTGAGTTAATATTTAAACGTTTCGGGATTATCTCGGAAATTTGCGTTTTTATTCCCTATCGCGGTTACATCCGGACACGGCACCCCGTTACCCGGCAGAGAATCGTGCCGATTGAAAAACGTCAGACATCTGGCTGTTTCAGCAATAGAGCCTTAATTCATGTTTTTTCGGACTCTGCCAGAGATTTCGCCAGCATTACTGCATTCATGTAATTTGCTGAGGCGCGCGACGTATCCACGAAAATTTTATCGATATTTACCACCGGAGCACCGTGCCCGGCCCCCGCTCCGAGGAACGTGAGCGTACGGAAGATCAGGTTCCCCGAGATCCCGTCGGGAGCCACGACCATCCCGTAGCGCCTGGCTGCCTCCTCGATCAGGATCTCGGTGTGCTCGGCACCGGTCAGGCGGGCAACGAGTTCGGCATCCGCCATCGTCCGGTCGACGACCGGGTGCCGCCCGAGATCCCCGAGCCGTCCTCCCGAGAGGATCGCCACCCCCTCGGCGAGGCCGAAACTCCGGGCGATATCCCGGCCGTGTCCGACGAGCTGCACCTTCTCCTCGACGGTCCAGCCCTCGTCGACCCCAACCGGGGCAAGGAGAAAGAGATGTCCGTCGGCAGTCTCGAGAAGGGCGATCCGCTCCAGGTGGTCGAGACCTGCAGCTGTTTTGAGGGCCTTTAAGGTGGAAGACGCAGGCAGGGTGCCCCTGACGGCGGCATCTATCCTGCCGGCATAAAGAGCCTCGATAAGGGCGATTTCTGGCTCCTCGGCCTCAACGACGGCCACCCCATCACCAAACGAACCGGCAGTCCCCGGGTAGGAAAAAAGGATAAGGTCAACCTCACGGCCGATCGCCCGGACGGTCGAGAGGATCCCCGCATCAGGAGATGCCGCACCAAGCCCGACCGTTACCGGCATGCCCCGCCTTCAGTGAAGATCCGCATGATGCCGTTCTGGTCCAGGTCAAAGACCTGCGTCTCCCGGCCCAGGTGCCTGATAGTCAGTTTCCGGCTCCCGTTAACCTCACCGATGGAGGCAGCGGTGATGCCGACGTCTGCAAACCGGTGACAGACTTCCTCGACGTTCTCCTCCTTCACGGTCAGGATGAATCCCATGCCGGGATACATGCGCACCCATTGCTCGAAGGGGAGATCGATCGCGGCGAGGTCCGGCCGGGGTATCGCCTCAAGGTCGAGCACCGCACCCTTCTCGCTCACCTCAAGGAGCATACCGAGGGTCCCGATCACACCCGGGTTGCTGATATCCTTGCCGGCCGTCACCAGATGGTCCTTGCCGAGATCCTCCATCACCCGGATCTGCGCCCGAACCTCCTCTGCCGACTTCATCGTGACCGAGTCCCAGTTGAAGCAGCTTGACGGATGTACCCGGCCGTCGAGGTCTATCGCCGCAATCACCCGGTCACCCTCCTCTGCCGTATTCGAAAAGATCAGCTGGTCCATCCTGGCCGTCCCGAGGATCGCCACATCCACAACGCTGTAGGGTGTCTCCGGGTGCAGGTGCCCGCCCACGATCGGGACGCCGAACTGCGCGGATGCGGTGACCATGCCCCGGGTCACCTCGTCGCGGATCCGGTCGTTCGTGACGGAGAGGATATCGACCAGCGCAACAGGTCTCCCTCCCATGGCAGCGATGTCGTGAACGTTCACGAGCACGGCACAGTACCCTGCCCAGAACGGATCCGCTTCCATCAGCTTGCTCCAGATACCGTCCGCCGCAAGCAGCAGCGCATCCTCTCCGTTATGCCGGATGACCGCAGCATCCTCACCGAACGAAGCGACAACATCGGGGCTCTCCATCCGGAGAGACCGGATCATATTCCCGATCGCCTTCTTCCGGGTAACGCCCTCGTATTCCCTGACGGCCTGTGCTACCGTATCGGTGGAGCAATCCTTCACCACAAGAACACCAACACTCCACGTTTCTTTATGGTATTCTGCCTCATCAGAGATAATGTATTTGATTCACCGGTATTATGCACTCTGTTCCGGACACCGATCCCGGCAGGGGAGAGCAGTCCGGCACCGATCGGGAAGGGGGTCCGTGAGGCATCCGGCCCGGGTAAGCGGGGCTCCCCTGCCGGGTGCCGCGAGACCTCTGTGCGTCCGCGCCGGGGTGGTATTTTTGATACACCGCGTCGAATAGATCGATATGGACTGGGTGGAAAAGTACAGGCCTCAGCATCTCCAGGACGTTGTAGGGAACTCCGGCGCCGTCAGGCAGATGTACGAGTGGGCGCAGGACTGGTCGCGGCAGAAAAAGCCGTTGATCCTGTACGGGAAACCCGGTATCGGCAAGACCTCAAGCGCTCACGCCCTTGCAAACGACATGAACTGGGAGGTGGTGGAGCTGAACGCCTCCGACCAGCGGACCAAACTGGCCCTCGATAGGGTGGCGGGCGCAGGTTCCACCACGGCCAGTCTCACCGGTGCGAGCCGTAAACTCATCCTGCTCGATGAGGCCGACAACCTGCACGGGCAGGCGGACCGGGGGGGGGCGAAGGCGATCGTGGAGATCATCGCAGCGTCGCAGCAGCCGATCATCCTGATTGCAAACGACTACTACTCCCTCCCAGGGGACCTCAAAGCGGCCACGGAGCCGGTGCAGTTCCGGGCGCTCCAGGCCCGCTCGATAGTCCCCCGCCTCCGCCAGATCTGTGCCGCAGAGGGCGTGGCGTGCGATCCTTCCACCCTCGATGCAATCGCCGAACGCGCCGGCGGAGATATGCGGGCCGCGGTGAACATGCTCTACGCGGCGGCAATCGGGAAGGAGCACCTTCTCGCCGGTGACGTCCACACCTCTGCAAAGGACGAGCGGTCCACTATCTTCGAACTCGTTGGGGGGGTTTTTAAGGGGCGGCGGGATGCCGACCTGCTCCGCATGGCGGTGGAGGTCGAGGATACCCCGGATGCCATCGAACAGTGGCTTGAAGGGAGCCTTGACAATATGCCCGACCTCGCCTCCCGGGCAAAGGGCTACGCCTGCCTCTCAAGGGCCGACGAGTACATCGGCCGGACCTACCGGCGGCAGTATTACACCCTCTGGCGGTACGCGAGCGCAGTCATGCTCATCGGCGTCGCCGACGCCGCCGGCGGGCACGGCATCCACAGCCGCATCATGCCGCCGTCGCGCTGGCAGAAGATGGGGGCGTCGAAGAAGCAGAAGGCGGTCAGGGCAGGGCTGACCCGGAAGCTCAGCGATCTGACGCATATCCCCGAGGACGCCCTGCGTGAAGATTTCTTCACCGCGATCAGCATCCTCGTCGAGCAGGACCCCGCCGGATACGTCCGGGAGTTCGGGCTCGACGCCGACGAACTGAACCTCTTCATCCACGACAAGGCCCGGGCTGCAAAGGTGGTCAAAGACGTGGCAAAAGAGGAGAAGGCGAAGGAGAAGACGGCGAAGGAGAAGAAGGCCCCCGCAAAAGAGAAGACATCAGGCAGAGGCAGGAAGCCCGAAGACGACGACCCTCCCGGTGATGCCGGGGAGATGCGGCAGGACCTCCCTCAGGGCCAGACGACACTCTTCTAAGAACGGCGGCGGTGGTAGCGGTGGAGAAGGACGGGGCCGCAGTCCACAACCTCGCCGCCGTCCTCGTAGATCTCACACCCCAGGTGATAGACTAAGAGGTCGCTGTCGACCCGGCCGGCAAGTGCCATCAGCGGCGGAACCATCTCCACACCGGGGCGCACGGCGTAGATCAGGTCCGCGCCCGCATACAGCCGGAGATCCGGCTCGAAGATATCGTCGGTCACCACGGTAAGCCCGTCGTGCCGGATGCCGGGCCGGATATCGGTGCAGAGCATAAGACCCCCGGCGGCCGCGATCACCCGTGCGGCAACGGGATTGTTGCCGATGCCCACTTCCACGGCCTGCCGGTAACGACCGGCGATATACCCCCCCACACTCTGTTCAATATGTTTATACCGACACATTACCCAGAGATTAGGTAATGGGCATCAATATTCTTTGGGACCAGCAGGCACCGGAAGGTATCGAGCTCCCGGTCATCCGGATGATTGCGATGATCCTCGGGAGAGAGACCGGGCTCGTCGAATATCCGTTTCTCATCGACGGCTACGACCGGAACCGCAATCAGCACGATGCTCAAAATATTCTGGACCGCCTGCAGGATACCCTCACCCGCAGGTACGAGATCCCCGGGCCCCTGCTGCTCGTCACCTCAAAAGACCTCTACGTCAACGGATGCGACTTCGTCTTCGGCCTCGCGAGGCCGGCAAGCGGCGTCGCCGTCGTCTCGACTGCCCGCTTAGGGAACGGTTACTACGGCAGGACGCCGGACGACACCGACCTGATCGACCGGACCGCAAAAGAGGGAGCGCACGAACTCGGGCACCTCCTCGGGCTCGGCCACTGTGACAACCCCGAATGCGTTATGTTCCGGCCGCGGACGCTGGACGAACTGGACCGGAAGAGGAAGATGCTCTGCCCGCTCTGCAGGCAGGCGCTCGCGCCAGGGAAAGAGAGATGACGACGGCCGACATCTCCTATCGGGAGCATCTCCCGGCGTTCCCGGAAGAGGTGCCCGCAGAGCCGGCCAAAGTTGCAAAAGTATTAAGCGAGAGTTTCTGGATACCTAGGAGTGCATTACTATGGGATACTCATCATCCTTGATTCAGCGAAAGTTCAAAGACATCGTCGGGAAGCGCTACGAGTCGGTTCTCAAGGAGTATAGTGAGTTCCTGCTGACCGAAGAGGAACTGCTTGTCCCCGAAGTCCGGTCCATCCTGGTGCCGCTCGATTTCTTCGTCCATGATATCACCGATGAAGCCATCGACGTCCTCTCCGCCTACGATGCCACCATTTCGCTTGCCTACATCACCGATGCCGGGGTGATCGAGATCCTCGAGCGGGCGGCGCTCAACCAGTCATCGACGGAGGAATTCCGGGCAAAGAAGGAAGAGTACGGCCGGAAACTTCTGGATCGGACCGCGGCGAAACTCGAAGAACACGGCTTTTCGACCCAGACGCGGATGTTCGTCGGGCATAAGGGCGACGATGTCGTCCAGATGGCAAAGAACCACGACATGGTCGCGCTCTGCCGACGCTATGCCGACGGGGAGTCGACCGACGTCTCGATCAGCCCGATCGTCCTGCGCATCTGCCAGCGGGTGGAGACCCCTGCGCTCATCTACTGACAGGTACATCGATGGAAACTGTTGCGCTGATCGCAGTAGCGGTCTTTCTCTTCACCTACGCCCTGATCGTAGACGAGCGGATCCACCGGGCGGTTGCCGCCATGATGGGGGCAGCGATCGTCGTCTTCATCGGGATCGTCCCCTGGGAGGCGCTCCTCGAGCACGTCGACTTCGGGACGATCTTCCTGCTCCTCGGGATGATGATCATCGTCAATACCGCTCGCGGCAGCGGCCTCTTCGAATATATCGCTATACAAACGGCGAAACTGGCAAAAGGCAGCCCGATCCGGGTCCTCATCCTCTTTGCGCTCGTGACTGCGGTTGTGAGCGCGTTCCTCGATAACGTCACCACGGTCCTTCTCCTCACCCCGATGCTCCTCTACATCGCGAAGGTGATGAAGATCAACCCCATCCCGTTCCTGGTCACGGAGATCTTTGCCTCCAACGTCGGTGGGGCCGCGACACTCATCGGCGACCCCCCGAACATCATGATCGCATCGTCTGCAGGACTGACCTTCAACGAGTTCCTGATCCACCTTGGCCCCATCATGGTCATCGATATGGCGATCCTCCTTCTGATGATGTATCTCATCTACGGCCGGTCCATGAAGGTGAGCCCCGACGAGCGGCAGGAGTTGGTCCGGACGCTCAACGGCCTCGACGAGCGGGCGGCGATCGTCGACCGGTCGCTCTTCAACAAGTCTGTGGCCGTCATCGTGTTCGTAGTTCTGCTCTTCTTCGTCCACGACCGGATCGGAGAGATCCTGCACATCTTCCTGCCGTTCGTCGACCCGGCGATGGGGCTTGAGCCTGCCGAGGTGGCCCTCATCGGGGCGGCGATCCTTCTCTTCTGGAGCAGGCAGTCGCCGGAGGAGATCTTTGAGAAGATCGAGTGGCCGGCCCTCTTCTTCTTCGGCGGGCTCTTCGTCATCGTCGGCGCCCTCGTCGAGACCGGCGTCATCTCGAACATCGCCTCGGTCATGGTCGAGAACGTCTCCTCGACCGGGGAGGCGATGTTCATCGTCGTCTGGTTTGCCGCCATTGCCTCGGCAATCGTGGACAACATCCCCCTGACCGCGGCGATGATCCCGCTCATCCACGACCTCGGGGCGACGATGGACGTCTACCCGCTCTGGTGGTCGCTCGCCCTCGGTGCATGCCTCGGCGGGAACGGCACCGCCATCGGGGCGTCGGCAAACGTTGTCGTTATCGGTATCGCCGAGCACGAGGGGATCGGCATCTCCTTTATCGATTTCCTGAAAGTGGGGATGCTGGTGCTCTTCGTGACGGTGGCGGTGGGATTCGGAGTGCTCTGGCTGATGTTTGTGGTGTGAGTGACATGAAGATTCTCGTGCTTATCGATGGTTCGAAGTGGAGCCAGAAGGCGGCTCTGCATGCGATTGAGCTGGCAAAGCGGAAGAATGCCGAGACAGTCCTCTTCTCGGTGCTGGACATCGCGGAGGCCAAAGCGATGGCGTTCAACTTCTGCGCCCAGAGCGGCATCTGCGACCAGTTAAAGGATTATGAATCCCGAATCTGGAAGGATATGCGTAAGAGCATCGAGGACGATCAAAACCAGATCCTCTCCCGCTACAGAGGGGAGCAGATCCGGTGCTCGACAAAGATGGTGGAGGGCCGGATCCGGGACGAGGTCCTCAGGGAGGCGAACTCCGGCGAATACGGGCTGGTCGTCATGGGCGCTTTCGGCAGGAGCGGAAAGACCCGGATCAGCGCCTTGCTCGAGCAGATCGGCGGCGCGGTCAGACCGCCGCTGCTCGTCGTCCGATAACCTCTCTTTTTTCCGGCCGGGTCGCCCCGTGCCGTGCGGTTTCATCTTGCCTGTTTAGTAAGCGGATGCGATCTCACACGAACGTGCGACGGGGGTCACCAGCAGCCACACAGGAAGAATGTATAAAAAAAGGGCTTTGTTGAAACCCTGTTCTGATCTTCACCCTTACCCTGATGAGGCTGGTGCCGGACCACGCATGTCCTCATGCAGTGGACCGTGGTGGCTATCGCCATTGGGGGTGGGGCTGACGGGGAGGGGGTCTCCCCCTCCCCTGTCTCCACTCCTAAGCTGATGTCTACAACCCCCACCCCGCCCGGCCTCCGGCCTCCTCCCCCGCCCCAGGGGGCGGGGGCAGTCATGGCGATACCCGGTGGAAAGCCGTGCCCCTGAGTACCCCTGATTGCGGCCATCTGGAGCAAACAAGTGGGGTTTCAACAGAGCCAAAAAAGAGACCCTCTCCCGGCCGGGACTGCTGACGCCCTACTTCTCTACCCGCTCGAGGTCGTCCGAGAGGTCGCCCGAGAGGTCGACCGTCAGGAAGTCACCCGCAGGGAGTGCCATGGTGAAGTTCGGCGTCATGTCGATCTGCACGCTGCAGCCCTCAGGAACCGTCATGTCGAGCAGGTGTCCGCCGGCGGAGCGGTCGCTCGTGATGAAGTGAAGGTGGTAGCCGGGAACGTTGATCCCTTCTGCCAGTGCGGGGGTCCAGAACCCGACGGCGGTCCCGGTGACGTTCTCGAACGTAAAGACCGTCTGGTTTGCCGTCACGTCGGCAAGCCGCGGGTAGGGCTTCTCCTGGATGGGCACGCTCCGGGTCACCACCCGCGGGAAGGTGCCGCCCATCCGGATCGCGTAGAAGAGGTTCTTTGAGGGGAGCTCCGCTTCCAGGTAACGCCCGAGAGCGGTCAGGTTCATCGGCTCGTCGATCGCGACCGTCAGGTCCGCATCGAAGAAGGTCGCGGCCGCGAACGGTGTCGTCGCGTTTCCGGCGACCGGGTAGGCCCGTCCGTCGGTCCGGATCAGGTACCACTCACCGTCGACCCCGATCAGTTCTCCGTCGAGCCGGTCGCCGCAGCCGATCCCGAGATCCCCGTGCGTTGAAAGTTCATCGAACGTTATGCTCCCGTCGTAGGTGCCCTGCAGGAGCGCATCGATCGTCGAAGCCTGAAAGAGCATGTCCCGATCGGCGTCGCCTCCGGGCGCAGGCCCGGCGGGGTGCGGAGCGACCGCAAGGGTGACGCAGACCCCGATGAGGAGGGCGACAACGGCAACGACGGCGTAGCGAAGCAACGTGTTTTCAGCCATGATCACAGTGCCCCGATATCCTCGTACCAGAGGTCGGGATGCTCCTCGATGAACGCATGCATCATCGTCTTGCAGACATCGAGGTCCAGGTCGAGCACCTCGACCCCGTGGGATTCAAGAAACTCCCTCGCTCCGGGGAAGTTTACCGACTCCCCGGCGACGACCTTGCCGATCCCGAACTGGACGGCCGCTCCCGCACAGAGGTAGCAGGGCATCAGCGTGGAGTAGAGCGTACACTCTGCGTAGTTCTGGATCCTCCCGGCGTTCCTCAGGCAGTCGATCTCGGCGTGGAGGAGGGGGTCGTTACACTGGACACGGCGGTTCCGCCCCCGCCCGATGATCCGGCCGCCACGCACCAGCACCGAACCGATGGGTATTCCACCCTCTTTCAGACCCTCTTCCGCCTCCTCGATGGCGCACTTCATAAATAGATCCATACTGATATCCTCCCGGGGCGCTCAATTTTGTATATAAATTGATTGCAACAGTTAATCTAGTAAATGAAGTCGTTCCTAGATTATAAACTCATACGGGACGGACCCGGCGGCCCCGGTCCCCGGAACACTTCGGAGGATAGCCCCGTCCCCGGCCAGCACAACGGCTACAATGCCAACGGGTGAGATGCAGGATACAACCGGATCGAGCCATAGAGAGGCCGACGGGGCTGAACAGATTCCATAAAGGAGCCTTCCCGGCAACAGGGGGAGTCGGCCAGTCAGATGCTCGGGATCTCCCGCTCGGTCCCGATATCGTCGAGCGCCTGCCGGGCGGCAAACCTGATTTCGCGGTCGGCATCGCCGAGGAGGCGCACAAGGGGTTCTCTGGCCCGCGGGTTGCCTATCCGCCCGAGCGCCCGTACCGCCATCCTCCTGACCCGGGGTTTGGGGTCATCGAGTATCCCGATCAGCGGCTCAACGGCCCGGGGATCGCCGATATTCCCGAGTGCCCATGCTGCGCTCATCCGGACCCAGGAACTGTCGTCCTCCAGGCTCCGTATCAGCGGGAGGACAGGTTCACGCCCATCGATGGTCCCGAGCGCTTTCGCCGCCTTCCACCGGACATCGACGTACTCGTCGTCCAGCGCCCCGATCAGCGGCTGCACCGCACGATGGTCGCCCATCTCCCCGAGCGCATCCGCGGCCCGCCACCGCGCGTTGAGGTCGCCCGACTCCAGCATCGAGAGGCACCTGTGAAGTTTCTTCTCCCTGCTGAGGTCCTCGATCTCTCCTCCTGATACCGACGGATCCTCCCCTTCCATAGGCCACCTTACGCCCATCTTGGGCCACCTGAGTATAAGATTTGCCCCGCAAATGAGGTGCCCCGGAGGTGCATTTTTCTACTATCCCTCCCTTCACCATAGTATGGAGAGTCCGACCGGTATACCGGAGGGTACGGCGTTTCCCCCGGACCTGGAATGCCTCGGCATCGCCCCGGGAACGAAGATCGATATCCGGGAGCTCGACGCGATGGGAAAGCGCCATGACTTCCACGTCTTCCTCTACTTTGAAGAATCGCTGGCAAGGTCTTCCACGCTCCGGGAAGACCTGCAGGAGTACAGCGACGTCCCGGACCTGGAGCGCCCGTTCATCAGGCTGGATGCCTTTCTCCGGTACGCCACCGAGTCGGACCCCCTCTTCATCCGGCGCCTGGACGAGCTCCCGCTGGTCGTCGAGGTCCTCGCCTACGGGGAACTCAGGACACGGGAGGGAGTGACCGTGCCGTACGTCAAAGGCGTGATGCCGTTTCTCGACGAACTCACGATGGAGGATACGCCGACCGTACCCTGACCCTTTCTCTTCTTCCGGGCGGCACCGGTCAGGGAACCCGGACTGTGCCCGCGCCCTTCAGAATATCCAGACTCACGTCGAAGTTCCTGACCGTATGGGTGAGCGCACCCATACTGATGATATCGATCCCGGTCGCGGCATACCCGGCAAGGTCACCGGCGCCAACTCCTCCTGAGACTTCAAGGGTCAGGTGGTCCCGGAGGCCCCGCTCGTTGAGCACCCGGACGGTCTCCCGGACTGCGTCCGGCGCCATGTTGTCGAGCAAAATGATATCGGCCCCGGCCTCTGCAGCCAGGATTGCGTCCTGTGCCGTCTCGACCTCCACCTCGACCGTCCGGTAGAGGCTCTGCTGCTTCGCCTTCCGGATCGCTTCGGGGAGCGGCACCAGCGCGAGGTGGTTATCCTTGATCAGGATCATATCCGAAAGGCAGTAGCGGTGCGGGTCGCCCCCGCCGAGCACCACTGCCTTCTTGTCGAGCATCCGGAGTCCCGGGGCGGTCTTTCGGGTCGCGGCAATCCGGACGGCAGGCGAGACCTTCCGGACCGCGTCGACCGCCTCCCGGGTCCGGGTCGCAATCCCGCTCATCCGCCCGATGATGTTGAGCGCCGTCCGCTCCACGAGGAGGATCGCTCTCGCAGGGCCGTCGAGCTCAAAGAGGGTCGCTCCAGGGGCAACCGCCCTGCCGTCAGCGGAGTGCTGCCGGACCGTGACCCCGAAGTGCTCGAAGAGCGCCCGTGCCTCCGCGAGGCCTGCGACGACCCCTGCATCCTTCGCCCGGATCACCGCCCGGCAGATGACGTCGGGGACGACCGTCTCAGAGGTGACGTCGCCCCACGGCGCATCCTCCCGGACGAACCTGAGCAGGTCCTCAATCGGGATCATACTCACGCTCCGACGGTGATCATCCGCTCGATGGCCCGCCGTGCCCGGTCCATGATCTCCGGGGAGAGGACGACCTCATACTCCTCGCGCTCGAGCGCCCGCCGGAGGTCGGCGGGGGATATCTTCTTCATATCCGCGCAGACAGCCTCCGGCTTCTCGTAAAAGACCCTTCCCGGGTAGAGCATCCGGAGGCGGAAGGCCATCTCCCGCTCGGTGAAGACCCACCAGGGCTCGTCCCCGCCGGCCGCGGCGCCCCGGACCATGCCTCCCGTGGAGGCTATCAGGTCTGCCCGCTCCTGGACCTCCGGCGGGCATTCGGGGTGGCAGATGACCCTGCCGCCCTTTCTCCGCGCCGCTTCAACGTCGGCAAGGGTAAACCCGGTGTGGACATAGCAGTGGCCACCGGGCGGCATCGGGACGATCGTCTTCTCCGGGAGCTCCCGCTGGACATATGCCGCAAGGTTTGCATCCGGCCCGAAGAGTATCGTATCGTTTGGGAGCGACGCGACGACCTGAACTGCGTTTGCCGAGGTGCAGGTGATGTCGGCGAGCGCCTTGCTTTCCGCTGTACTGTTGACGTAGACCACGACGGCCGCATCGGGGTATCGCTGTCGTGCCTCCCGGATCAGGTCCGGGGTCAGGAAGTCGGCGAGAGGGCACCCCGCGTCCTCTACCGGAATGATCACCTTCCGCTCCGGGTTGAGGATCTTTGCCGTCTCGGCCATGAACCGGACACCGCAGACGACGATCAGGTCCGCCCCGGTCTCCTTCGCCTTCACCGCGAGCTCGAGGCTGTCGCCCACCACGTCGGCAAGCGCCTGAACCTCCATGGGCTGATAGTTATGCGCCATGACGACTGCGTTCTTTCTGGCTTTGAGCGCACGAATCTCCTTTTCCATTGCTACGTACCCACCACCAGAGGGTTCTCGAGGTTCTTTAAGAGCGTCAGGATGGAGAGGGCTGCCATGTAACTCGTTGCCGGGTTATCGGGGCTCGGGACGTTCCTGACCCGGACGTAGATGTCCCCGAAGTCGCCCTCGACGAATATCTCGTGAATGTTCCTCTCCGCTGCAGGGTCGACCCAGAGTTCCACGTCGGCGTCCCTGCCGGCAGCGAGTCCCAACGCTACTGCGACATTGATATTTTTCGGGTATTGCTTGATACAGTCGTGCGCCAGCCCCTTAAATATCTCCGTAGGGGCCGCGGCGGTCATCCCGAGCGACGCGGGGGGTTTCGTCGTTCGCAGGAGGAGTTTCCTCGGCGGCGAGACCTGACCGATCTTGAGGTTATCGAGCCCGATGATGGCGCCGCTCGGAATACGGATCTTCTTTCCCGCCTCCCGTGCGACTTCGATGAGGTGCTCGCGGAACTCATCGTCCGCGAGAGCTCCCCCTGAGAGGACGATAATGTCCCGTCCCGACCGGAGAACCGCCTCGCCATAGAACCTGACGGCATCGACCGAGGCGGCTTCCACGACGATCGAGAAGTCATCCCGCATGAAGGCTTCAAAGTCCGTATACGGCCGCGCATGGCAGAGCGCCGCCAGTTCTTCAGCCCGTCCGGGGATGATATCGAAGACGGCGACAACCTGGATGCTCTCGGCGTGTGTGGCGATGATATGCCCGACGTTGCCGCATCCCAGCAACCCTATTTTAATCATTAAATAAAGAGGTTGTAATATCAGCGGTTAAGTATTGTGCTCGGCACAAAACCGGCCGGAAGATGGTAAAACATCCTCCGAACGATACGGGGGATCACACCCCCGCGGGATCGGTCCGGCTGCCGACCGCGCGCAGGGAGTCGATTGCTATTACCCTTGAGGATCTGCGGGGAAGACGAATCTACATCGAGAGTTACGGATGCACCTATAACCACGCCGACACCCGGAGGCTGGAAGCGATACTGGAAGGTCTCGGCTGCAGGCTGACCGGGCCGGACGAGGCGGAGACCGTGATCGTCAACACCTGCACGGTGATCGAAGCAACCGAACGGAAAATGCTCCGGCGCCTCGCGGCCTTCGCCGACCGTGACCTCTACGTGACCGGGTGCATGCCGCTCGTCCAGATGGAGAAGATTCACGCGGTCTGTACACCGCAGATCATCCACCAAGACGAGATTCACAAGCGCTCCGGCGGCGTCGGCAGCCCGGGAGCCGGATCGATCGGCGTGGTGCAGGTGGCGAGCGGGTGCGTCGGCCACTGCAGTTACTGCATCACCCGGCTCGCACGGGGGCGGCTCAAGAGCGCATCTGCTAACGAGATCCTCGATGCCGTGCGGCAGCTCGCCGCATCGGGCGCCTATGAGATCCAGTTGACCGGGCAGGACGTGGCTGCCTGGGGGCTCGACCGGGGCGAGACCCTTCCCGACCTCCTGCAAGAGATCGCAGGTATCCCCGGGAGATTCGCCGTCCGGCTGGGGATGATGAACCCAGCATCGGTGCTCAGGATCCTCGAACCGCTCGTCGATGCCTACGAGAGCGATAAGGTCTTCCGGTTCCTCCACCTCCCCGTCCAATCTGGTTCGGACTCCGTCCTCGACCGGATGCAGCGCGGTTACTCCGCGGCCGACGTCGTGAAGATCGTCGATGCGTTCCGGGAGCGCTACCCGGATATGATGATCTCGTCGGACTTCATCACCGGGTTTCCCGGGGAGACGGACGATGAGTTCCAACAGACGCTCGAACTCCTGCGAAGGGCGGCGTTCGTGAAGGTGAACATCACCCGCTACTCCCGGCGGCCAGGCACGCCCGCCGCTGTCCTGAAGAACCTCCCTGAAAAGGTACGGAAAGTCAGGTCCCGGGCGCTACTTCGCCAGGCGAACATCATCTACGACCGCTACAACGAGCGCTGGATCGGGAGGGAGACACCAATCGTTGCGACTGAGAAGCACGCGACCTCCTCGACCGTCTGCCGCAACCCCTGCTACCTCAACGTCGTCATCGCAGAAGACCTGCCGTTCGGGTTCTCCGGGAGGGCGATGATCACCGCCAACCGGCGCCACTACGTCATCGGCACGCTGGTCCCGTCCGGTGCCGGCCACAGGGTTTAGCCCCCCCGAAACTTTTTCTTCCGGCAGAGCATACCCTCTTCCCATGCAGGGGTTCACCGGAGATGAGCTCTCCTCGAGGAAGGCAGAATTCCTCAAATACATCTATATGCGGGGCGACGTCGTGAAGACGACCGAGATCGCCGCCCACTTCTCGGTCGCGCCCTCGACGGCGACAAAGGCGCTTGGAGAGATTGCAAAAGCAGGATACATCGAGCATACGCCCTATCATGGGGTGAAGATGACAACTCTCGGCACCGACTACGCCCGGTTCCTGATCCGGCGTCATCGGATCGTCGCCCTGGTGCTCAGCCGCTACGGCCTTGAGCCCGACGAAGCCTGCAGGGAGGCGAAGAAGATCGAGCAGTGCTTCTCAAAGGACCTCACCAACAGGATGTGTACGTCGCTTGGGCACCCGATGATGAGCGGCTGCGGCGAGATCGAGCACGACCATTGCTGCTGTTGCCCCGCCGGCGACCACCAGAGGTGACGGTAAAACGTTTTTTATTTCGGCATGAGGAGATTTGGGGCCATACCACATTTGGAGTGGAGAACCATGGGATCACAGGATAAAGGCAATATTACTTCTTTATCGCTCATTGCAGCCGCATTTGTAATCCTCCTGCTGGCAGCAGCCACGGCGGGATGCACCGGGACCGACCGGCAGCAGGATGACCGGGTCGTCGTCGCGGTCACCATACCGCCCGAGCAGGAGTTCGTGGAACGAATCGGGGGCGATCACGTCCGCGTGATTCTGCTGGTGCCGCCCGGGGCCGACCCGCACACCTACGAACCGCCGCCGGGGGTCCTCGCCGATGTCGCGGAGGCGGATATGTATGCCGTGGTGGGTTCGGGGATAGAGTTCGAACTTGCCTGGCAGGAGAAGATTGCCGCCCTGAACCCCGATATGCTCGTCGTCGACTGCTCGCAGGGCGTCGACCTGATCTCGACCGGGGAGGCGGATCACGAGGAGGAAGACCCCCTAGAGAGCCACCACCACGGGGGGACCGATCCGCACATCTGGGTATCGCCCAAAAACGCGAAGGTCATGGTCGAGAACATCCGCGAAGGCCTCGTGGAGGTCGACCCGGCAAACGCCGACGACTACCGCCGGAACGCCGATGATTACCTGGAGGAACTTGATACCCTGGACGCTGAGATCGCCGGAGCGCTCGCTGAATCAGGGACCACGAAGGTCATGGTCTACCACTCGTCGTGGGCCTACCTGGCCCGGGACTACGGCCTTACCGAGGTCCCGATCGAGGACGAGGGAAAAGAACCCTCCCCGCAGAGGTTAGAGCACCTGATCACGCAGGCGAAGGAGGAGCAGATCAGAGTGATCTTCGCGTCGCCCGAGCACTCCACCCGGAGCGCCGAGGTGATCGCAGACGAGATCGACGGCACCGTGGTGCTGGTGAGCCCGCTCGCGAAGGACTACCTGGAGAACATGCGAGACGTGGCTTCGGCATTCGCAGAGAGCGGCAAACCATGAGCGCCCCCGTGATCGAGATCGACGATGTCTGGGTCAGGCTGCGTGGCCACACGGTGCTTGAGGCCGTGAGCCTCGCCATTCACCCTGACGAGTTCTACGCGATCATCGGGCCGAACGGCGGCGGGAAGACGACGCTCCTCCGGGTGATCCTCGGCCTGCTCGCCCCCTCTCGCGGCGTCGTCCGGATCCTCGGCAGCACCGGGGCAGAGATGCGCAGGTTCCTCGGCTACGTCCCCCAGTTCCGGACGTTCGACTTCGATTACCCCATCACCGTGCGGGAGATGGTCCTCTCCGGCCGCCTCGGCCACGTCACCCGCAGGCCCCGGCGCTACGATGCCGGGGACCGTGACCGAACGGAGGAGGCGCTTGAGACGATGCACATCGCCGATCTCGCCGACCGGCAGATCCGGGACCTCTCGGGTGGGGAGCAGCAGCGGGCGATCATCGCCCGGGCGCTCGTCGGCGACCCGAAGGTGCTCCTCCTCGACGAGCCGACGGTCTACGTGGACGCCCCGACGGAGGCGCAGTTCTACGAGGTCCTGGACCGCCTCCGCGACCGGATGGCGATCGTCCTCGTAACCCACGACATCGGGGTGATCCCGGCCCACGTGACCCGGGTTGCCTGCCTAAACCGGCGCCTCTATACGCACGATACGAACGAGATCACGCCGGATATGCTTGAGGCCGCATACCACTGTCCGGTGGACCTGATCGCCCACGGCGTTCCGCACCGTGTCTTTTCGGAACACTCAAGGGAGGAGTGAGCATGTTCGAGGTGCTCGGATTTGAGTTCTTCAGGAACGCGCTCGTCGCCGGGGTGCTCGCGAGCGTCGCCTGCGGCGTCATCGGCACCTACGTCGTGGTGCGGCGGATGGTCTCGGTCAGCGGCGGCATCTCCCACGCAGCCTTCGGCGGGATAGGCCTTGGCTACTTCCTCGGGATAGACCCGCTCATCGGCGCCACCGGGTTCACCGTGGCGACAGCGCTCGGGATGGGTACGCTCCAGCTCCGGGCCAGGCAGCAGATGGATACGCTCATCGGCGCGGTCTGGGCGGCGGGAATGGCGCTCGGCATCCTCTTTGTCTACTTAACACCGGGATTCGCCCCCGACCTTTTCTCATACCTCTTCGGGAACATCCTCCTCGTGCCGCGGGACGATATCCTGCTGATGGCGATCCTCATTGTCATCATCGTCGCCGTCGTAGCCTACCTCTACCGGGAGTTCCAGGCGATCACCTTCGACCCGGATTACGCGACGGTCATGAACCTCCCGGTCGAACGGCTCTCGCTCCTCCTCCTGGTGCTGATTGCGCTCACGGTGGTGATGCTGATCCAGGTGGTGGGGATCATTCTCGTGATCGCCCTCCTCACGCTCCCGGCGGCGATCAGCCGCCTCTTCACCACCCGGATCTGGAGCATGATGCTTCTTGCCGTCGGTCTCGGCATCGTCTTCTCCGTGACCGGGATATGGCTCTCCTACCTTTTGAACGTCCCCTCAGGAGCGACGATCATTCTCGTGAGCACGCTCGCGTATGCGGGCGCTCTCGGCATCGAGCGCCTCCGGCAGGGCGACTAGCGGGACAAACCGGTGTGCTTATGCCGGCGTACGCAAGAGGTGAGTGAACAATGGATCCGATCATCGAAGAGGGATACGCCCGGCTTCTCGAGACCCTCGGGGACCTGCAGGCGAAGAAGGAAGAGTCGGCCTCGGAACTCCGGGGCAACGTAGGAACCCTCCTTGCGCGGATGGCTGCCGATACGGCGCCGGTCGTGAAGCGGATCGGGCTGGAGATGCTCCGGCGCGCGAAGAGGGAGGCATCGGGGGAGCTCTACGAACAGGTATTTTATGAGAAGAAGATGATCGTCCTCGGGAAGGGCGACCCGCTCCCGTACCGCCCGGACGACCCGACAAAGCCTGTCAATGCGCAGATATGCGTCCTCGACGAAGACGGGGCCTTCCACGAGTTGATGTACACCACCACCGAGATCCGGACCGATTCGTATCTGGGCTCCCTGACGCCGGAGGAGGCCTTCGACGTCTACGGCTACGACCTTGTCTTCATGCTCTACCGGGCGCTCTACGAGTATGCAAAGAAAGAAGAGGAACTGACGGCCGCGCTCGCACGGACGCTCGAGTACCTCGGCTCCTGAAAAATTAATTTTTGGCTTTGTTGAACCCCACCTATTTGTTCAAGATGGCCGCAATCAGGGGCACGGCTTTCCACCGGGTATCGCCATGACTGCCCCCGCCCATGGGCGGGGGAGGAGCGCGAAGCGCGGGAGGAGTGGGGTCGATGAGGTATGCGGATCTTCGCGCGAGACAGGGAGGGGGAGACCCCCAATGGCGATAGCCACCACGGTCTACTGCATGAGGAGATACCCGAGAAAAAAAGGTCGTCCCGGGGACAAGCCGGATCCGGCACCAGCCTCATCAGGAGGGGGAGGAAGACCAGAATGGGGTTTCAAGAGAGCCAATTTTTACATTGTTCCCGTGGCTGTGACTCACAGCCATCAGTGTTAGAACCTGAGGTTTGGGAGCGGCAGGACTGAGGGAAGTGCCCGGCGGGAGCCTCCCCCGCTTCTGTCTCCTCACCGGCGCCCGAAGATCGGGAACACCGGTTCCAGGAGGTCACGCCCGGCCCCGAGCGCCGTGAGCGGATATGAGCGCGTAAACTGCTGCCCTTCGTCATTTTCGTACGTGACGACCGCTTTTGCCTCCACGAGCATCGAAGCGAGGCCAAATCCTGATTCTTCGTCAGGGTCGAGCGAGGCGATCTCGAAATCGATGTCGAGCGGGACGAGAGCGACGTGGATGTTCTGCGCCCTCGCGGTGCCCGTATTGGTGACTATAATCTCCCGCGCATCTTCCGAGAGCTCCACGGCGACGAGCGGGTAGTTGCCGGAATCTCCCATGATGCGGAAGCTCATCAGGAGGACGAGCACGATGATCAGCGCGATGAGGGCGAAGAAGGTGTCGATGAAGACCAGCCCGAGCGTAATGAGGGCGCCCATCACCAGAACGATCTTCTGGTTCTTTTCCATGCTACATGGGTTGGTTCGCCGGGGATTATAAGAGTAGGTTTTAGTCGGGGGCAAGAGGACATGGTCCGGACGCTCCGCCCCGGGAGTCGCCCGGACTCATCCCGCAGGAGGGGGCAACATGACCATATACCGTCATGGCGAAGTACGTACAGAGAGACAGTATGCTTGAGTTGAAGTTCGTTCGTGCACACCCCGATATCGTCAGGGCAGACCTCACGAAGAGAGGAGATACCGAGAAACTGGCCTGGGTCGACGAGGTGCTGGAGATGGACCGGAGGGCACGGGAACTCACCGTGGAGATCGGGGGCCTGCGCAACCGGAGAAACGTCATATCCCGCGAGATCAGCCAGGCGAGGAAGGCGGGGGAAGATATCGCCGGGCTCCTCTCCGAGGCGGCAGACCTTCCCGCGCGGGTCAACGAGGCGGAGACGGAGTACGATAAACTCACCGAAGCAGTGAAGTACCGCCTGATGCGGCTCCCGAACATTCTGCACGAGAGCGTGCCCATCGGCAAGGACGATACCGAGAACATCGAGATCCGGCGGTGGGGCAAACCGGAGATCCCTGCGTTCGACCTGAAGAACCACGGCGCGCTCGCCGTCGAGCAGGGCTGGGCGGACTTCGAGCGCGCCGCGAAGATATCCGGGTCCGGATTTTACTTCTTAAAAGGCAGGCTCGCCCTGCTCGACATGGCGCTCCAGCGGTTTGCGATGGACCTCCTCGTCCAGCGCGGGTATACCCCGGTGATCCCCCCGTACATGCTGAACCGGGCCGCATACGAGGGCGTGACCGACCTTGCCGACTTCGAGAACGTCATGTACAAGATCGACGGCGAGGACGAGTTCCTGATCGCGACGAGCGAGCACCCGATGGCCGCGATGTACAGCGACGAGATCTTCGAGGAGAAGGACCTGCCGCTCCGGTTTGCGGGGCTGAGCCCGTGCTTCCGGCGGGAGATCGGGGCGCACGGGCTCGATACGAAGGGGCTCTTCCGCGTCCACCAGTTCCACAAGGTGGAGCAGTTCATCTACGCCACGCCGGAGCAGTCCTGGGACCTCCATGAGGAACTGATGGCGAACGCCGAGGAAGTCTTCCAGCAACTCGGCCTCCCCTATCGGATCGTCTCGATCTGCACGGGGGATATCGGGACCGTCGCCGCAAAGAAGTACGACCTCGAGGTCTGGATGCCGCGCGAGGAGCGCTACCGCGAAGCGGTGTCGTGCTCGAACTGCACGGCATACCAGGCGGTCAGGCTGAACATCAAGGTGCGCGACCCCGTTGAATTCACCTCGAAGCGCTTCGTGCACACCTTGAACAGCACCGCGATCGCGACGTCGCGCGCTATCCGGGCGATCCTCGAGAACTATCAGAACGAGGACGGTTCGGTCACCGTCCCGGAGGCCCTCCGGCCGTATCTCTACGGCGAGGAGACGCTGTAGCGGGCCCCGGGTCTGCACGAGGCCGACAATACTTTTTTGGTCCGGGTGATGCAGCCGCCTCAGCCACATGCATCCCGCATTGCCGGCGTTCTTCGGTGACATACTGCGTCCCGGCACAGAGATCGACCGGCCAAAAGAGCAGTACTCGTTGTCATTTAACTCTATGAATTTCCTTTCCCGCCCTTCGCATCTCTCACGGCCTGCCTTCTGTGTGGGACCATATCCCGATCTGCACCATGGATTGCTTCACGCGAAACTACGAAATTTCAGTTCTGTTGAATAGGGCATGAATATGGAAGCATCGACCCGGGACGAGGAATCACCCCGGGCATGCCCCTGCAAGTGGACCGTGGGGATATCGCCTCGCGGGGGTGGGGCTGACGGGGAGGGGGTCTCCCCCTC
>DASQ01000059.1 GCA_002503885.1 Methanoculleus marisnigri
AAACCGCCCTATGGGAGGAAGCGGCGGATCAAGCGAGGACTGTACCGGAGTGCTCTGGGCACCCTGATCAACGCCGATGTCAACGGCGCTCTGAACCATTTACGAAAGGTAGCCGGTGATTCCGTGGTTCCACGGATAATCGGTAGGGGCCGTGTCAACCGGCCCGTGCGAATAAGGACGTCTTTTGAACCGTCAACCTTCGCACCGATTACATTGCAGCCCTGTGCCCCACAAGGGCCCCCGCTGCAAGCCCCCGGTTTTAACCGGGGGTAGTTGACTCCCCATATCGACACCACCCCCAGAGCAGGCTCCGCGGACGCTTATTCGCCGCAGATCGCCGGGATGTGCACACTCCGCCGTAGCCGCCGCCTCCGCCGGTACGGTTCCGGTATCTATTCCCCGCGGATACCCCCCGGGGGGATCCACGCCTTCAACCAGAATGTTGATATAAAATACATTATTAATAATGTATAATAAGGGGCAATCGCATGGCTGAAGATTTTAACGTCAAACTCGAGGAGGCGAAGTACTACACTCCCGAGGCCAGCTTTAAAGAGCACTCCTGGATAGGCGACTACAACCGGACCTACCAGGAGTTCCTGGCAGACCCCGACGGGTTCTGGGACAGCATCGCCAGAGAGCTTGAGTGGTTCCAGCCCTGGGACCGGGTGAAGGAGTGGGAGTTCCCGTACGCGAAGTGGTTCGTCAACGCCAAACTCAACATCACCCACAACTGCCTGGACCGCCACGTCCACAACCAGCGGCGGAACAAGGTCGCGATCATGTGGCGGGGAGAGACCGAGGAGGAGGAGCGGATCTTCACCTACCGCCAGCTCTTCCAGGCGGTCTGCCGGTTCGCAAACGGCTTAAAAAGTCTCGGCGTCGGGAAGGGCGACCGGGTCTGCATCTACATGCCGGTGGTGCCCGAGCAGATCATCGCGATGCTCGCCTGCGCCCGCATCGGGGCGATCCACTCGGTCGTCTTCGGCGGGTTCGGCATCAGCGCGCTCAACCAGCGTATCACGGGCATCGAGGCGAAGGTGGTCGTCACCGCCGACGTCACCTACCGGCGCGGCAAGGCAATCCCGCTCAAGAACATCGTCGAGGAGGCGGTCGTCAACGCGCCCTCCGTCGAGCGGATCGTCATCCTCCGGCGCGACGACGACAAGCCCGTGGAACTCCACCCCGAGATGGAGGTGGACTACTACGACCTGATGGAGGGTGTGGACCGGGAATGCCCGGCTGAGGCGATGGACGCCGAGGATCCGCTCTTCATCCTCTATACGAGCGGCACCACCGGGTCCCCGAAGGGCATCGTGCACGCCTGCGGCGGCTACATGGTCGGGACCTATTATACGACGAAGCACGTCTTCGATATCAAGGACAACGACATCTACTGGTGCACCGCCGACCCCGGGTGGATCACCGGCCACAGTTACAGCGTCTACGGCCCGCTCCTGAACGGCGCCACCTGCCTCATCGCGGAGGCAACCCCCGACTACCCGGACCCGGGCACCTACTGGAACCTCATCGAGGAGTACGGCGTCACCATCTTCTACACCGCCCCGACCGCCATCCGGATGTTCATGCGGGTGGGTGAAGAGTGGCCGAACCGCTACAACCTCTCGTCGCTCCGTATCCTCGGGTCGGTCGGTGAACCGCTCAACCCGGAGGCGTTCGAATGGTTCTACCGCACCATCGGGAAAGACCGGTGCCCGATCGTGGACACCTGGTGGCAGACCGAGACCGGGATGCACATGGTGACCACGATGATCGGCGAACCCATGCGCCCCGGGTTTGCCGGAAAACCGATCCCGGGCGTCGTCGCGGACGTCGTCGACATGGCAGGCAACCCGGTCGCCCCGGGCACCGGCGGCCTCCTGGTCATCAGGGAGCCCTGGCCGTCGATGATGCGGACGATCTGGAACGACGACGATCGCTACCGCAAGTACTGGCACACCATCCCGGGATGCTACACGGCGGCCGACCTTGCGGTGAAGGGCGAGGACGGCTACATCATGGTCATCGGGCGGTCCGACGACCTGATCGTCGTCGCCGGGCACAACATCGGGACCGCGGAGGTCGAGAGCGCGCTCGTCTCCCACGAGGCGGTTGCGGAGGCTGCCGTCATCGGCAAACCCGACGCCCTGAAAGGGAACTCCATCAAGGCCTTCGTCATCCTCAGGAACGGCCGCGAGCCCTGTGAGAAACTGAAGAACGACCTCGTCTACCATGTCCGGATGACGCTCGGGCCGATTGCCATCCCGTCCGAGATTGAATTCGTGCAGTCGCTCCCCAAAACCCGGAGCGGCAAGATCATGAGACGGGTCTTAAAAGCGCAGGAACTGGGTATGGACCCCGGTGACATATCGACCCTGGAAGAATAAACAACCAACTTTTTATATACTTTTTTAAGCATCTTATAAATATGAATGAGCATAAACCCGAGGAGTCCCTCAAGATCGAAAACATCGTTGCTTCAGCGAAAGTGACCGATTCGCTTGATCTCCCCTCTCTTGCCTCCCGGTTGAAGGACGCGGAATACAATAAAAAGCGGTTCCCCGGCGTCGTCCTCCGGATGCAGGACCCGAAGATCGCTGCGCTCGTCTTCGGTTCCGGCAAGGTCGTCCTGACCGGGGCAAAGAGCATCGACAGCCTCTCCCGGGGCCTGGAGATCCTCGCCGACCAGTTGCGGGCGTTCGACATCGATATCCCCGACAACCCGACCTACAAGATCCAGAATATCGTCACATCCGCAGATCTCGGGACGCCGATCAACTTAAATAAGATTGCCGTCGGCTTTAACCTGGACAAGATCGAGTACGAGCCCGAACAGTTCCCCGGGCTGGTCTACCGGCTCGACGATCCGAAGGTGGTCGTCCTCCTCTTCGGGTCCGGCAAGCTGATCATCACGGGCGGCAAGGTGCCTGAGGATGCCAGGCGGGCGGTACAGCGAATCCTCTCCGAACTCTCCAGTCTCGGGCTCATCTGATCTCCGTACAATATTCTTTTTTAGACCCGTAAGGGCCGGAGGGCCGTCGGTTCCGCCGGGGCTATTCCGAACCTCTCCAGCGTGGCGGTAGTGCTCCAGCATATACCTGATAAGTGGTCTCAGAGGATCCGACCGAATTACGTTGCGCACCAACCCGCGTTCATGACAAAAAATAACCTGGGGAGAAGATTTCCTTATCGGGCTCTGGTGAAGCCCTATTTCGGCTGTCATTCTTCCCCGACGAGATTGATGCCTGACCCTGCCTGTCCCTGAGTTCGACCTTTCGTATGAAAATGGGTCACCTACATATTTTCATCCGGTATGCCTGTGGCCCCACGGGCATCATGTGGTTTTTCTCACGCATGTCCTCATGCCGTGGACCGTGGTGGCTATCGCCATGGGGGGGTGGGGCTGACGGGGAGGGGTCTCCCCCGCCCCAGAGCGGGGGCAGTCATGGCGATACCCGGTGGAAAGCCGTGCTCCGGATTGCAATCAATCGGGAACACCCGGATGGGATCTCAGCAAAATTTATTATCAGTTGTTTCGTAGGGCACTACCAGCGTGGCGGTGGGGTGGAGATCCTGACGGGTGGATCGGAAACCCTGTCCGGCCCGGCCGAACCCTTCCGGTCCCTCGCGATCACACCCCGGACCGGGCCGGCAGATACGGGAGCGGTCAGGTGAGTGGTGGAACCATGACGGCCCCGGGGTGCAGAGCCCCTCCGTCGGGTGCCCTTCCTGCCTGCCGCACCACCCCGGTCGCTGGCCCTTCTCCCCCGGAAAGCACCCTCTTTGCTGCTGGTGGAAGTACAGTCCGGTGAAAAACAGTTCGATAATATCCGTTCGATGATTTATCCATTCTCTTAAAACTATCATAATCGCAAGATCTCCCATTGAAATAATAATATTTTTATAGTCAGATTTAAAACAATAGATACTATCTGATGGTGGATGGATGAGGTCAGACAAGGTACGGTATTTTACGCCACGCGATGAAGAACTCGCCGAGCTCTTAATTGGCATCGGTATCAAGAGAAACGTCTCCAAAGTGCTCGTATATCTTGCGAACACGGAGGAAGCGACATCCCGGGACATCGAACGGGGCACCGATCTCCGCCAGCCCGAAGTCAGCATCGCCATGCGCTACCTCAAGGAATGCGACTGGATCGATACTCGCGAGAGCAAGTCGGAGAGCAAAGGGAGGCCGGTGAAGATCTATACGCTCTCCCGTTCGATAACCGAGATCATGGATACGATTGAAAAGGAAAAGAAGAAGGAAGCCCGGCACCAGTTAGACCTTATCGAGAAGATGCGGGAATGCATATCAACGCAGTGATACGACGCGGCACCCCTTCTCCTCACCAACAATAACCATTATCTTTTCTCCGTAGGCGGTAAACAGCCCGCACTCCAGCGCACCGGGTATCGAGGCTATCGCTGCTTCAAGGCCCCGGGGGTCCGGAACCGCCCCAAAGTCACAGTCGAAGATGAAGTTGCCGTTGTCGGTGACGACCGGGCCGTCTTTCTTCACCGCTTCCCGGATGACCGGGCTGCCACCGAGGAGAGCGAGGCGCCTGAAGACGGGCGCCGAGGCGAACGGGAGAACCTCGACCGGCACGAGTGCGTCCAAGGTTTCTACCATCTTTGTAGAGTCGACTACGATGAGCACTTTTTGGGCCGCGGCGCAGACGCACTTCTCCCGGAGGAGCGCTGCTCCGCGCCCCTTGATCAGGACCAGGCCCGGGTCGATCTGGTCGGCCCCGTCGATGGCGATATCGAGTTTGGGATGCTCATCGAGGCTCGTGAGCGGGATACCATACTGGCGTGCCCGGATGGCCGCCTGGTAGGATGTCGGAACGCCGGCGATACAAAGGCTGTCCTCTGCTATCCGCTCGCCCAGCCGCTCCATCGCAAAGAAGACCGTCGACCCGGTGCCGAGGCCGACGACCATCCCGTCCTCGACCATCCCCGCCGCCCGATACCCTGCGTTCTGCTTCGACGCTATCTGCTCTGCTGCATTCATGACGTACTCTTCTCCTTCCGTTCAGATATTCGTGCCGTCAAAGATGCCCCTGAGTTCATCCGTGGCACGAAACGCCGTGCAGTCGAGCGTGATGGGCGTGACGGAGATGTTGCCTTTCTGCACCGCATGCACGTCGGTCCCCTCCTCCGCATCCTCGTGCAGCGGGCCGTCGATCCAGTAGTAGGGGCGCCCGCGGGGGTCGAGGCGTTCTTCCACGCCGGTGTAGAAGAGTTTCTCGGCAAGACGGGTGATCTCGTAGCCGCCGCGCACCGGTGCCGGGATGTTCACGTTGATGACATGAGCACCCTTCGGGAACCCGTTTTTGAGGATCTTCTCGCAGACCTCACGAACCACCCGCTTTGCATCGAAGAACCGGTCCGTGATCCTCGAGGGGTCGTCGAACTTCTCGCCCTGGTCCTCCACCTGCAGCGAGAAGGCAAGGGACGGCACGCCCTGGTTGGACGCTTCGAGTGCGGCCCCGACGGTGCCCGAGGTCATGATGGACTCGTAGGAGAGGTTCTCACCGATATTGACGCCGCTGACCACGAGGTCCGGGTTCAGGTGCAGCGCAAACAGCCCGATGATCACGGAGTCGGTCGGTTTCCCGCCGACCGAGTATGCCGGCACCCCGTTCATCGTCACCCGGGTTGCGCGGATAGGCTCGAAGATGGAGATCGATCGTCCTACGGCGCTCTGCTGGGTGGCAGGCGCGACCACGGTGACGTCGGCTATCGGCGCGAGCGCGTCGTATGCCGCCCAGAGTCCCGTGGACGTGATCCCATCATCGTTGGTGAGCAGTATCTTCGGTTTCATCCTTATCTATAGGGAAGGTTCCCGCGCATCAAATACTTGCCCGATCGTCAGGGTCAAATCTATTGTAGCCAACCAGTACTGCGATGAAGGCAATTCTCGCCGAATACACCGTATGCAACGACCCCGAGCTTGCGCCGGAAGGCGCTGCCATGCTCGCCGCGATACGCGAGAGTTTTGAGAGGTGCGGCTACGAGGTGGTGACCCCGGAGCGGCCCGACTTTGAGGGCGAGATCCGGAGGCTCGCGCCGGGGTGCGATGTGGGGCTGGTGATTGCGCCGGACCGCCTCCTCTTCCGGTACACGCAGATCCTCGAAGGGCTCACCCACAACGTCGGGTGCGGGAGCATGAATGCGGCCGTCTGCGCCAACAAACAGCGGACGGCAGCGATCCTCTCCCGGAACGGGGTGGCGGTCCCCCCCGATGCCGGCGAAGGGAGGAGGATCGTCAAGCCCGTTACGGGCTGCGGCGCCCAGGGAGTCAGGCTGACGGACGAGGAGCCGGGCGCCGGCGAGTTCGCCCAGGCCTACGTCGAGGGGGAGACGCTGAGCGTGAGCCTCGTGGGGAGCCGGGTGACCGGCAACGTCTGCGAGTACTACTCGGGCAACCCCCCGCTCCTGCTTGCCGTCAACCGGCAGGAGATCGCCGTCGGAGACGACGGGAGGGTCCGGTACCTCGGGGGCGAGACCCCTGTCCACCCCGACCGCGAGGAAGAGATCGTCGAGGTCGCCGTCCGGGCGATGAACATCCTCGGGTGCCAGGGGTATGCCGGGATCGACATCATCGCCGGAGACCGGATCTACGTCGTCGACGTCAACCCGAGACCCACGACCAGCCTGGTCGGGATCGCGAGCGTAATGGAGGAGGAGATCGCCGATATCCTCGTCAAAGCATCGCACGGCGAAGCGCCGGCAGAGGTGCACCTCTCCGGGAGCGTGCGGTTCGATAAGGACGGGAGGATCAGCCGGCTATGATCGGCATCGATATCGGCGGTGCGAACCTCAAGGTCGTCGACGACGCCGGCATGCATATCCACTACTGTCCGCTCTGGCAGGGCGCGCCGCTCGCCGAGCTTCTCGAACCGTACGCCGAACCTGCGGCCGTGGTGATGAGCGGGGAACTGGCGGACTGCTTTGCAAGCAAGATCGAAGGCATCCGGTGGATTGTCGGGACCGTCCAGGCGGCCATCCCCGACGCCGCCTTCTACGGCACCGACGCGGCGTTCCATACCCGGCCGGTCCCGGCCCTTGCCGCCGCGAACTGGCTGGCATCGGCCGACTACCTGCGAGAGGAGTATGCCGATGCGGTGCTCCTCGATGTGGGGAGCACCACCGCCGACATCATCCCGTTGAACTGTTTCGAGAGTCTCAAAGGGCTGACCGACACCCGGCGGCTGCAGAAGCAGTACCTCCTCTACACCGGCATGCTCAGGACGAACGTCGCCACGCTTCTCTCGGCGGTGACGCTGGATGGGACGGTAACCCCGGTGAGCACCGAGTACTTCGCTGCAAGCGCCGACGCGCACCTCGTGCTCGGCCAGATCGCTCCGGAAGACTACATCTGCCCCGCACCGGACAACGGCGAGAAGACCCGGGATGCGGCGCTCCGGAGGCTGGCCCGGGTTGTCTGCGCCGATCTCGACGAGATCGGGAGAGACGGAGCCACCCAGGTCGCCCGGCAGTTCTGGGAGACCCAGAGGACGCTGATCGCCCGCGCAGTGGGGCGCGCACTCTTCCGGAGCGGTGCCGGGCGGGTGATCACAGCGGGGATAGGTGCGGACCTCTTTGCCCGTGAACTCGGCGGCGTCACGCTTGAAGGGGAGATCGGGGAGGTCTCGGATGCACTGCCGGCCTATGCCGTCAGGGAGGTGGCGCTACGGCAACGCGCCTGCGACTGACCCTCCTCCTGCTGGCGGTGTCGGTCGTCGTCACGGCACTCTCAGCGATCCTCGGTTTTCCGTTCTTCTTTCTCTGTAACAACTCACTTTTAAGAAGTTGAGTTGTTTGCACTCCTCTCACTCGATGAAACCCCAAGTTTTTCTCCCACTATTTCCATAAATTTCTGCTTTTTTTTCTTTGAGGTTTCGTAAATACTCAAAAGCACCCCAAATATATCTGCTCCGATCCATGTTCTTCGACCCCCGCTAATTTTACGGTGAAGTACACCCTGACGTATTGCCCGTTCTGCGTCATTATTGTGCCATGGAACATCCTCGTATTGCATGAACGTAAACAGCATATCCTGCCGCTTTCGAAGTTCTTTGGTTATTCGGATAGCATCTACATCAGACCAGTCTCTATCAAGGAATGCAGTTATCTCTCCCTGGAACTCTTTGCATGCATTTATCCGCTCATCCATAGATGGAGGTGGATCATTTTCCGTATACTCAATCGCTCGTTTAAGAATCGAACGAATCCCATCAACAAACTCGATAACCTTTTCAGGAGGTCCATCTGTTTTTAAGAATTTTGCTGGTTGAGAGGTTAAGAGACTCCGTGGTTCTATATTGTGTTTAATCTCTGCTCTCTCCAACCACCTATTCACATGAAGGAGATCAAGCTGATGCCCCGAACACGTAACGACAT
>DASQ01000151.1 GCA_002503885.1 Methanoculleus marisnigri
CCTTGCCCGTCGTATATGAACCGGGATCTGAAATTGTCGGATCGCGAATGGGCGTGTCCCGACTGTGGTACAGTTCACGATTGAGATAGTAACGCAGCGATCAATATCAAGAAGTTCGCCCTACAAGAGCAGAACCTTGTCGGAGTAGCAGGTGCGGAACGCGCCGAAGAGCCTGTGGACTCGCCTCAATAGGGGGAGAATGAAGCAGGAAGCCCCGCCCTAAAGGGCGGGGTAGTTCACCCTTGATCTCGAGCATGATGTCCATATCCGTCGACGCGGTTTCGGCGAGAAACTGCTCAAAATGGGTGGGGTCCAGGCTCTCCGCATGCCGGCCTCTCCGTCCGCCGGGCATCTGGGTGCTGTAGTCGGTCATCAGGATGCCGTCTTTAAGCCGCCAGGTTGCGCCGGACCGCGCCGCCGCTTCGGCCGCCCCGACGCCCGAAGGGTTGACCTGGTGGTGGAAGACGTCGAAGAGCACCGGGATGCCGGTCTCCTCGTGGATGCGGAGACAGTCGGCCAGCGTGTAGCGCGAGTCGTCGTTCTCGACGACCAGCCAGCGGAGGATGCTCTCGTCGAGGCGGGAGTATATGCTTGCGAACCGCTCCATGCTCTCCTTCTGGTCCCCGTATACGCCGCCGACGTGGATCTGGATCTTCGCGGTCGTATCAAGGTGCATGGCGTCGAGGACCGCGGCGTGGTAGCGGAGCTCCGCGACGCTCTTCTCAACGATCCCCGGGTCTTTCGCGTTGACGACGACGAACTGGTCGGGGTGCATGGAGATCCGCATCCCGTGGTCCCTGACGAACCGGCCAATCTCCCCGAACGTCCCGGCGAAGGTATCCTGCCAGGCGGCGGTGCAGACCGGGTGCGATGCGAAGGGGACGAGACCCGAGCCGATCCGGAAGAAGAGGATGGACTCTCTCCGGTTAAAGCGGAGGATTAGATCAAGGCACCTGAGGTTCTCTCTGACGGTCTCTTCCAGCCGTTCATCGGAGTAGGAGGAGAGCCGGAACGTGCGGCCACAGGAGCAGCCGACGCTCCGGTTGATGCACGGGTAGCCGATCTTCATGCCTTTCCCGGGGTGAGACTGTAGCGGTATCAACCTGCCGCCTCTCACCTGCAGGTATACGCCCCGTCGCTCTCGGCGATGAACCCTTCCTTCTCCAGGTCGCCGAGGATCTTACGCACCCTGCCGGGATTCTCACAGACCCGGAGCACCACCTGCTCCTCCGTGACGGTCCCTTCCTCGAGGACGAGCGCGAGTACCCGTCCTCTGACCTGCCGGTCGGACCCCTCGAACCGGCTCTGCCGGGTATAGGACGCGCTCCGCCGGTTCGGGTTCGCCGTCCGCTTCTTTAACACCGTGCCGTAGTCCATCAGCGCGCTGTACCACTCCCGCGGGTTCTCCCCGGGGAGGCTCTGCTCGACGAGGGGGAGTATCTCGTCGTCCCGGACATCTTCCCGGTCCTGGAAGAAGAAGTGGATGAAGATCCGCCGGATGTTCGTCTCGATGTAGACGACCGGCATGTTGAACGCATACGCAACAATCGCCGCCGCGGTCGCCTTCCCGATGCCGGGGAAGGTTGCGAGCGTATCGGGATCGGCCGGGAGCCGGCCGCCGTACCCGTCCACCACGCGCCCGGCGGTAGTCTGGAGCGCGATTGCCCGGCGGTTGTATCCCATGCCCTGCCAGGCGAGGAGCACCTCGCTTCTGGGTGCACGGGCAAGGCTCTCGAAGTCCGGAAACTGTTCGAGAAACTCCCGGTACTTCACGGCAACCCGCTCGACCTGTGTCTGCTGGAGCATGATCTCCGAGACGAGGATCCGGTAGGGGTCGGTGGTGCGCCGCCAGGGGAGGTCGCGGCCGTGGGCGCGGTAGTGGGAGAGGATGAGGTCGCGAAAGAGGCGGATGGTCTCCGGTGTTGATCCCTGCTCGCGGATAGCGTCGAGAAGCCGGCGTTCGCGGTCGTTCTGGTCGGGGTCGAGGGTGCCGATCACAGGGATCATTCTGTCTGACGGTGAGAAATAGGTTGGGCCCGGGGGTTGAGGGCCTCTTGAATTGCGCTGGTCGTGTTTATGCCATTGCAATATTTGGCACGGATTTCCATCGGGCTGCGCACCTGGCGGTGCTCGAGATCCGTTCCTGTCGGAACGTCACCAGTCTAAGACCGAAGGTCTTCTCCTGCTCCTGCCCTTCGGCCAGTCGCTTATCGCCACGCACTGCCCCCGCCCCCTGGGGCGGGGGAGGAGGCCGGAGGCCGGGCGGGGTGGGGGTTATATATTTCCCAGATTGGTGGAGACAGGGGAGGGGTAACCCTCCCCGTCAGCCCCTCCCCCCGTGGCGATACCCCCACGGTCCACTATCTCAGGACAGGTGGGGAGAAAAGACACCAAACTAGATCCGGGAGATCACTGTTGCGGGCTCTCTTCACCCTTCCCGCGCCCGCATCACCGTGAGCCGGACGCCTGCCGCCCCGTCGAGGTCGAACGTTCGCTCTTCACCGTGGGCCCGGCAGAACTCCTGGAGGTCGAGCATATGCGTAAGGCCCACCGCCGCCTTCTCGTTCTGCACGAGGTCGAGCGGCGGCTCCAGGAGCGGCCGGGGCAGGAAGACCATGCATTTGGACCGGCTCCGGGTCAGCGATACGTTCAGCCGGTTTCTGCTGTAGATGAACTCGGCCTCGGCAAGGGCGGTCTCGACATCGCTTACGCCGTAACTGACGATGACCGCCTCCGCCTCCTGGCCCTGCATCTTGTCGACGGTGTCCACGAACGGGTGTGCTTCCCAGGCTCGAATGTCGGCCAGGTGATCCTGGATTGCCCCGATCTGGGCATGGTGCGGGCTGACGATGAAGAGCCCCTGCCGCCAGAAGAGGAAGTCCCCGTCCTCTGTCGCCGGATACGGCTTACCGGAGCAGGGGTCGAGGAGCCTCTCCCGGAGCGCTCCGGTCAGCCGGGCAACCAGCGCCGCCTCGATCCGGTTCTCCACCGTCGTCCGGACGCCCTCGAGGACACAGAGCACGAGCGGGTACGCGGGATCGAGGATCCACTCGATAAACTCCTCCTCGGGCGAACCTGGTCCAAGGGCGATCCGCTGCCGCCCGATCGCGTCGGACGCCGGAGCGTAGCCGGCGCCGTAGAGCGTCTCCGCCGGGAACCCTGAGAGGGTGCGGTTCATCCGCCAGTTCTCCTGGAGCTGGCAGGTATAGATGGGGTGTTTTGGGTCGTCACGGCGGCGGAGGTAGGCGAAGATGGAGTCATCGAGCCCCGGCAGCCCGTCTTCCGGCACCGGATACTCCCCCTGGACGACCGGGGGGAGCTGCAGGTCGTCACCTGCGAGGACGAGCCTTCCGCCCTGGCCGAGCATCGGGAGCACCATCGCCAGCTCGGCCGGCCTCATCTGCGACGCTTCATCGACGACCAGGAGGTCGAGGGACGGGAGGGACTTCTCGAGTTTGCCGAAACTGTGCACCGTCCCGCCGAGGAGGAGGGACGGGTAGCCGACGACGGTCTCGGCCCGGTCGTGGGGCAGCACTTCGAGGCTCCGTTCGCCTCTGGGCGTCCTGATGCTCTTTAGTTTGTAGATCGGCAGGCCTGCGGCAAGGTCGAACTCGTCGACGGACTCCTGCACCTTGATGAGCAGGTTCTCGACGGCGGCGTGGGTGAATGCCGCGACACCCACCCTGATACGCTCTCCGTGCGCCCTCCGGGCTTTGACGAGCGAGAGGATGGCCTTCGCGAGGAAATGCGTCTTCCCGGTCCCGGGCGGTCCCCAGACGAGGGTCAGGCGGTTCGTCATCAGATGGGAAAACGCCCGGACCTGGCTTTTAGTGAACCCGGCGTCGTGGACGAGCCGTTCTGCATCGGCGACGACCTCCCCTGGCTCACGGATCGGGGCGGCGAACCCCTGCGGGTCCCGGAGGAGGCGGATGAACGCGTTCTCCGGCTGCTCGTCCAGGGTGAGAAGGCGGTCGACGTATCGCGGCACGACAAAATCGGTGAACCGGGGGTGCAGCACCGCGAGGTCGCCCTCGGCGAAGGGTGCGTGCTCCCGGCAGTAGGTCACCTCAAGGGCGAACCCCCTGACCTGTCCGGCCTTCCGGTCGACGATGCTGTCCCGGACCCTGGCAAAGCAGACTCCACTCTTCCCCGGGTTCGGGCTGCTCCGGTAGCGGAGGTCGTCGAACGCAAGGAGGGCCTCCTCACCCGCATCGCCGTCCGGCACGAGGAGGTAACTGAATGCCTGCGACTGCTCGATGAGCGAGAGGTCGAGAGGTGCGAGCACCTTCCAGAAGTTCCCCTCGCTCTTCCGCACAGGGATGCTTGTCCCGTCCCGGACCCTTACGGTCCACGGCCTGCTCCGGAGTTCCTGTATCCGCCGCGCACCCATGGTCGATTCGTACTCCGCGATGAAGAGGAGGCGGGATATCTCCGGCATGGCGGCATCCCACGAGCGCGGGAACCGGAAGTTCTCCGCCCACCGCACGAGGCTGCCCTTCACCCGTTCGCGGAGCCCGTCGAGCGCGCTCCCGGCCGCAAGCAGGCGGCGCGATATCTCCTGCCGGACCCAGCCTGCAGCCTCCGGTCTTGCCCCGCTCCACGCCATGATGATGGCGTCGCTCTTCATCGCGTTGCTCTGCTCGTTCCAGAAGAGGCTCGCCGGGGTCAGCCGGTATGCGAAGCGCGAAGAGGGAATGGCGAGAAGGACCTCCGGCAGACGGAGCGTGAACGGGATGGGGAGCGCAAGCAGCCGCCGGATCTCGCGGGTGAGGACGACAAGCGGGAACGGGACCGAACTGCTCGGGTGGCTGGACCCGAGAGCGACCCCGGGGTCCTGGTAGTAGAACCGCAGCCGCAGGGCATCCTCCGCGGTCGCGGGGTCTTTTATCGCCTCTTCGAGCAGCCGGGTGAAGAGTTCCGTCTCGTAGGTGTCGTAGACGTAGGTCTGCACCGACTTCCGGTCCGCCCAGTCCCTGCCCTGGTTATAGTCGTGGACGACCGCAAGTTCTGCGGTGAGTGCCCGGACAAACTCCTGCCGCACCCGCGTGCAGTCATCAGGGTGCGCGGCAACGAAGACGGCTTCGTTTGAAGGCGTCCCGTAGACTGCTTCGCCCTTGCTCCGCCGGAACCCGAGCGCGTATACCTGGCTGGAGACGGGGTCCTTCTGGAGCGTCAGGATGATGCCGATGTCTTCGTAGATGGGGAGGGCAAGCGAGGTTGCGGCGAGCGCGACGACCTCTCCCGTGGTGAGCGCCCGGACGGTTGCCCGCAGGCGGTCGCCCTGGTCGGCGAGCGACCCGCAGTTGTCGAGGTGCCGGTCGCTCCCGGGGTCCCGAAGAAACCTCTCCAGGTCGGCAAGCGTGTTGATGGAGAGATTGGCGCTCCAGGGTGCTTCGCGGAGGTAACGCCGCCCGACCGTCGAGAGGCCCGGTATCTGCGAGACCGAGGCGGAGGCCTCCGCCTCCTCGCGGCAGTGGGAGTAAAACTCACAGGACTCGCACCGTGAGGTGATATGCCAGGGCACGTCCTCCGGCGGGCCGGCAAGGATACCCGGGAGACGGTGGCGGAGGAAGTCCTCGATCACCCGTATGTTGAGGTGCAGGCTGAACGGTTCCGGGTCGTCCGCTCCGGAGAGCCAGATCCCGGCCCGGGAGAGGTCGACTTTGAGATCGATCCCGAGCAGGTTTAAGGCGTGATCGAGGATCAGGGCATACAGCGTTGCCTGGATCCGGTGGCTGACGCTGAGGTCTTCGCTCGCCTTGATGTCGATGATCTGCAGGCACCCCTCTTCATCAAGCCTGATGAGATCGGGGCGGCAGGGGGAGAACCGGTGCACCCCGGGTTCGAGACCGTAGTTGCGCAGAAAGTGGACCGAGACCGGGATGGTCGACTGGTAGATCGCCTCGCCCGGGGAGAGCCGGGGGAGGAGGTCGAAACTCTCCTCGATGGAGAACGAACGGTCGGAGAGGGGGCCTGTCCCGTCCGGAATTCGCACCGCTCCTGCCAGTCTGGTGCGGACAACCTCCTCTTCCCAGCGGATGCCTGCATCCAGGAGGGCTCGCGTCACCGGGTTCCTGTCCATCGGAACCGCCGGGATGCCGGCTATTTCGCGCTCCTGCTCCGGGGTCGCGTGATAGCGGAGGTAGCGTTCGCAGTCGTGGTAGAAGAACCAGCCGATGAGCGACGGGCTGAGGTTGAAGCGGGGCATGGGCGGTCTCGGAGGTCAGGGAGGGTCGGGAGCCCTCCCGGTTGTGACTCTTTGTTTGTGCGGTCGTGGGAAAACAGTTGTTACATATGGGTTCTTTTGGGTTCTATACGGAGCACGGGCCAACCCGTCGTGTGGGTTATCGGCCCGGGCGCGGTTCACCCCGCGCGGGCATCGGGTCCTGCGCGCAACCGGGCAGCCGGGCAGGCGATCAGTCCTGTAGTTTCCCCTGAAGATGACGCGCACTCGCCTCCACAGCGGGGCTCTGTCCGATGCGGGTGCAGTAAGATGGTCTGTGCGCTCTCTCCCCGGCAGATCCGGGGATGCCGGCGCGGCGGTTATCATGCGCGGGATCCCGATCTGGCGATGAAAGGGCGGGTGTCAGGCCCGGGATGCCGGGATTCTCTGGAGAATGTTCTGTTTTAACCTTCATTTTTGCACAATTATTATATACTCGGGGTTACTGATATTACAACTCACAAGGGTGAGATGGTTCGGGGCGGTGTATTCCGGCCTGTTCCGTCATCTGTTCGGGATTTATTCCGGTCCGCCGGGATGAATGCCGGGCCAGAACATAATGTTTATATGCGATTGGCTACAATATTATGTCTCACAAGGGTGATGCAGGTTCGGTCGGAACTCTTCGATTCCGGCCGGGATCTGTAATGGGGCGAAAATTCTTCTGGAATTTTCGCGCCAAATCCCGGAATGGGGTGTAATGTTTATATGCCATGAAGAACAAACGTTATGTCCCGCGCAGGTGAACTATCACGGCCCAATTCCGGCCGAATTCCCCTGTATTCAACAAAGGACATGAAGATTCGAGTCCTCAAACCTTGAATCCGATGCAGGAAACAAATGTTTATCTAGTTAGGAAGTAAACATTGTCCTCCTGATGATG
>DASQ01000070.1 GCA_002503885.1 Methanoculleus marisnigri
GGGCGGGGGGATCGCTGGACGAAGGGGCGCCGCTCCCATCCCCCCGCTTGCGCAGGGGGTCTTCCCGCTCTGCCCCGCGAGCCCGGCAGCGATAAATGATGAGGTTATGCACCATGACCCCGCCCTGACGCTGCGAGCCTGTCTGCAAGCTGCAGGATCAGGGGTTTTAACAGGGGGGAATACCACCCCTTCTCGATGTACTGCGGGTAGATGCAGAGCCGTTCGGAGAGGTCGGCGTCCCCGGCCACCCTCTTGAGTTCTTCGAGTTGCGGCCAGGGGTGTTCGGGGTTGACGTAGTCGATGGTGAGCGGGGAGACCCCACCGAGGTCGTCCACGCCGCACCCGACAAGGTGGGTCGCGTCCGTGAGGTTCGGGGGTATCTGCACTGCGACATCTGCCGGGAGGACCTCCCGGGCGAGGGTTATCGTCGCACAGATCTCGCTCGTGTCGGGAACCGGTGCATCTTCCATCGGTGTCGCCGGCTTCGGGCAGAAGTTCTGCACGATCACCTCCTGGATATGGCCGAACCGTCGGTGGAGGTCCCGGATGACCTGGAGCGACTCCTCGCGATCCTCCATCGTTTCGCCGATTCCGACCAGGATGCCGGTCGTGAACGGTATCGAGAGTCTGCCGGCGTTCTCGATCATCTCGATCCGGACCGCCGGATCTTTTCCGGGAGAGTCCCTGTGTGCGGCGACGTCGGCGGTCGTCTCAAGCATCAGCCCCATGCTCGCGTTCACCTCGCGGAGCCGGTCGAGTTCTTCATAGGTGAGGATGCCGGCGTTGGTGTGCGGCAGGAGCCCCCGTTCGATGGCGGCAAGAGAGAGGTCGTAGACGTAGTCGAGGATGTCCGCGTAGCCGATCCGATCGAGCAGGGCGGCAAACCCGGGCACTGCGCCGGGCCGCTCCCCGAAGGTGAAGAGCGCCTCCGTGCAGCCAAGGTCGGCACTTGCTTCCAGGGTCCGGATCGCTTCGCCGGGAGGCATGATGCACCCCTCCCGTGCCGGCGTCCGGAAACAGCAGTAGCCGCAACGATTTGCACAGACTGTTGTCAGGGGGAGGAATGCGTTCCTTGAAAAGGTGATCACGCGGCGGTGCATGAGTATATGTCGGCACTCTCTCACATGAACTTTAGGGAACGACGTTCCCGAAGGGCATGGAGTTTGAGAAAACGCGAAGCGTTTTCGAGCAGCGACGGGCCGAAGGTGCGGGGCCGGAGTTCGGGCACTGCCAGGTGTGAGGAACGGTACATGCGAAGAATGAGGTTCTTCGAGGACACAAAAACGCGAAGGAAGGTTCTATACAGGTGGGTTCTCTACGATGCCTCCATAAATGCCCGGTTGCCGCCGGGGAATGCGATATGACAGGATAAGCAGCTTTCGATTTGACCCGCCCGGGGTTCTCCGGCGCACATCCATAACGATGCCTTTTTGATACTGCCCTGACAACGGTTTCACAATGTACTTTCACGCGCTCATCCCCTTTAAGCCAGTAAACCCCAAGACGCGCCTCTCCTGCATCCTCAACCAGGAGGAGCGGGAGGCGTTCGCCCGGGCGATGCTTGAAGACGTGATCGCCTCCGTGCTGAAGTCCGGGTGCAGTGCCACCCTGCTCTGCACCCACCCCTTCAAACACGAGAATGCGCTCATTGCCGTCAGGAAGGAGTCACTCAACGAAGCGATCAACTGGGCGCTCGGGCAGTTTCACTGTCCGGCGCTCATCATCATGGCTGACCTTCCCCTGGTGACGGCCGGGGATATCCAGCGGCTGATCCGCACCGAGAAGGATATGGCCATCGTGCCGGGCCGGGGCGGCGGGACGAACGTCATATTCTTAAAGAAGCCGAAATGCTTCCACGCTGACTTCTATGGCGCAAGTTTCCTCGACCACATGCGGATCGCAGGAGATTGCGGCTTCTCCGTCGAGGTGATCGACTCATTCCGGATGTCGACCGATGTCGACGAGAAGGAAGACCTGGTTGAGATACTCATCCACGGAAAAGGGAGAAAGAGCAGGGAATACCTGGAGAGTTCAGGGTTTTCCCTTGCCATCGACGAGAAGGGACGGGTCGGTGTGGAGCGCGACGCCCATGAAGAGACACTCTGAAGCATTGATCGTGGCGACCCCGGCGTAGTCGCCGACAGGAAGCCCGATCCCCCGCACCACGGCTGCGGGGACGCACTCGTCTGTCTCCCCCATCACCAGTTCGGCTGCTGATGCGATGCAGTCCGCCACCGCCCGCTGGGTGACCTCGAGTTCACGGCCGAAGAGATCTTTTTTCCCGCGCTCGTCAAGCACCGAGGGGATGCCGGAGCACCCGATGGCGACCCCGCTGCACCCGAGCCGCATCGCGTGCGTCCTCGAGTCGATGACGATGACGCCGACGTCGGCCCCCGCCAGTTCAGCAATCGCGGCACGTATCCGTGCAGCGGATGCATCCGGGTCGGCGGGAAGGAGGACGAGGGAGCCGGGCGGGGCATTGGAGGCGTCGATCCCTGCGTTCGGGAGGAGTGTCCCGTTCTTCATGCAGAGCAGGAACCCCGGGATGCCCCCGACGACCCGGTCGCTCTCCCGGAGCACCACCTCGACATGGCGAGGGTCCATATGGTATTCTTCAGCGAGCCGGAGGGCTTTTGCCGACGGCTCGATATCAGCCAGTCTCGCGATCCGGCCTTCGGCGGTGGCCACGGCCGACTCTGCAACGACCACGACATCCCCCGCCTGGAAGCCGCGGCATTCTGAGTTTGCTGCGGCCGCGAGGATGTGGGTTGTCATATCGTCGCCGGCCCGGACCAGCGGGGTCGCAAGGCCGTATACATGGAATGATGGTGTCGTCATGCTTGCCTCATCTTCTCATAAACCCGCAGGAGGTCGGCGGTCTCCCCGACATCGTGGCTCCGCACCATGGCCGCTCCCGCGGTAACAAGCATCATCGTGAGCGCGAGGGTGCCTGCGAGCCGGTCTTCGGGAGCTCTCCCGAGCAGATCCCCGATGAACGTCTTTCTGGAGATCGCGGCGAGCACCGGACGTCCGAAGGCCGAGAACGATCCGAAGTTCCGGCAGAGTTCCCAGTCGTCCTCGCTCGTCCGCTCCGGGACCCATCTCCCGACTGCGGGGTCGAGGACGTATTCGTCGATCTCAAGGCGGGCGCACCGGTTCACGACCGCCGCGAGTGCCTCCCGCGTTGCGGCAAGGCCGACGGCGTCCCCGGGCTCCTTGAAACTCGCCATCGCGAATACCGGCAGCCCCGAGTCGGCGACTGCCCGCGCGTACCGCTCGTCGGCAAGGCCGGCAATGTCATTCACCGCATGGATCTCGTGGCGGAGGCAGACCTCGAGCACCTCCAGGTGCCGGGTATCCACCGAGAGGGTGATCCCGGTCCCGTCAAGTTCCGAGAGGGCCGCATCCACCCGTTTCGCTTCTTCCGCGACGGTGATGTGAGGAGAGCCCGGGGCCGTGCTCCGCGCGCCGAGGTCGATCATATCGGCGCCCGAATCAAGCATGGCCATAGCCCGGTCATAGACTCCTCCGGCCGGGGTGTAGGAGCCCCGGTAGAACGACTCGGGGCTGCAGTTGATGATACCCATCAGGCGGACCGGAGCGTCGCCGCCGACCCGGAGGCGGTTTATGGTGCAGTGTTGTTGTAGCATGTCCTCAACTTGGCCGCCCGGAAGGTGTTCTCCATCAGCGTCGCGATGGTCATGGGGCCGACGCCTCCGGGGACCGGGGTTATCGCTCCCGCCCGCTCTTTCACCGCGTCGAAATCGACGTCGCCGCAGAGTTTACCCTGCTCGTCGTAGTTGATCCCGACGTCGATGACCGTCGCGCCTTCCTTCACCATCTCCGGTCCGACAAACTTCGCTCTTCCGACCGCGCTGATGAGGATATCGGCGCTTCGCATCTCGTCCTCGAGGTTCTTCGTCTTCGAGTGGCAGATGGTGACGGTTGCGTCGGCGTTCAGGAGCAGGACGGCCATGGGCCTGCCCACGTCGATGCTCCGGCCGACGACGACCGCCCGCTGTCCTGCGGTCGGGATTTTATACTCCTCGAGGATCGTCATGATCCCCTGCGGGGTGCAGGGAGCAAAGACCGGGTTCCCGGCAAGAAGCCTGCCGAGGTTGCAGGGGTGGAACCCGTCCACGTCCTTTCCGGGCGCGACCGCATCGATGACGCGGGTGGTGTCTATCCGGGACGGGAGCGGCAGCTGGACCAGGATACCGTTGATATCAGGGTCGTTGTTGAGACGGGTGACCGCCTCGAGCACCCGCTCGGTGGAGGCATCCTCCGGGAGTTCGATGCCGACCGATCCAATCCCGACCCGCTCGCATGCCCGGTGCTTCATGCGGACATAGAGTTTCGAGCCGGGATCTTCGCCCACGATGATGGTTGCAAGGCGCGGGTAGAGCCCGGACTCTTCTATCTCCTCTTTGAGGAGTTCAAGCCTCTTCTCCGAGACTGCTTTGCCGTCGAGTATCATGCTACTTCAGGGTGAAGGGGATACTTGCTCGCCAGAGCAATAACCTCTTCTCTCACTTCGGTGATCGCCTTCTTGGAGGTCTTGTCCCTGGCAATGTCCTTGACCACCCGGCCGATCCAGTGGCCGATCTGCTTCATCTCCTCCTCTTTCATGCCGCGGGAGGTGACGGCAGGGGTGCCGATCCGCAGACCGCTCGTCACGAAGGGACTGAGCTGTTCGCGGGGGATGGTGTTCTTGTTCACGGTGATGCCCGCCTCGCCGAGCGCGACCTCGGCCGCAAGGCCCGTGAGGTGCTCGCCGTTTGCGGAGATTCCGGTCAGGTCGAGCAGGATGAGGTGGTTGTCGGTGCCGCCGGAGACGAGGTCGAGCCCTTCCTGGCTGAGGACATCGGCCATAGTCTGTGCGTTCCTGACGACCTGTCCGCAGTAGTCCTTATACGCTGGGGTCAGCGCTTCCTTGAAGCAGACCGCCTTTGCGGCGATGGTGTGCATCAGCGGACCGCCCTGCATGCCCGGGAAGATGGACTTGTCGATGGCGGCAGCATCCTCTTTGCTGCACATGATGGCGCCGCCGCGGGGGCCGCGCAGGGTCTTGTGCGTCGTTGTCGTCACGATGTCGACGACGCCGACCGGGGAGTTGTGGTAGCCGGTCGCGCAGAGTCCGGCGATGTGGGCGATGTCGGCCATGCACCGCGCGCCGACGGTATCGGCGACTTCCTGGAACGCTTTGAAATCGATCTCGCGGGGGTAGGCGCTTGCACCGCAGACGATCATCTGTGGTTTGACGATCCGCGCTATCTCCTCGATGGCCGCGTAGTCGAGCGTCTCGGACTCGGAGTCGACGCCGTAGTGGAAGATGGAGTACCAGCGCCCGGTGATGTTGACCGGCGAGCCGTGGGAGAGGTGACCGCCCTGGGTGAGGCTCTGGCTCATGATCCTGTCCTTGTAGCCGAGGTAGGCAAAGTAGACCGCCTGGTTTGCCTGGCTCCCCGAGTGCGGCTGGACGTTTGCGTGCTCTGCCCTGAAGAGCTGACACATCCGGTCGCGCGCCAGGTTCTCCACGACGTCATGGAACTCGCAACCGCCGTAGTAGCGCTTGCCGGGATATCCCTCGGCGTACTTATTGGTCATGATAGAACCCATCGCCTCAAGAACCGCCTTGCTGACGACATTCTCGGAGGCAATCAATTCCAACCCATTGATCTGCCGCAGGCGCTCTTTCTCGATGAGACCCGCGACTTCTGGATCGAAGTTTGCCAGACTAGACATGCTGAAAAGGGTTACTTTAGTGAGGTAATATTCTTTCTTTTATACGTGGTTGTCGATGACGGCCGCATCTGTGGCAACTGCTGTTTATTTCCCTGCCGCATCCCGGATAAAATGTAATAATTCTTCATTCGGGGAATCTATAATAATATTATTACGTAATTATTATCAAGGATTAATTTGAGGGAGAGTCATGGCGCAGAAAGATGCGAGGATACGGTTTCTTGAGCGAGAACTCGCGGAGCGCGAGAAGGAGATGGAGACAATGAAGGAGTACGACCAGCCGCCGGTACCGGAGGTGGAGGATGAGCGCCTGCGCGACCTGGAGCGGAAGGTGCGGGAACTTGAGGCCCGTGAGCAGCCGCCGGTACCGGAGGCGAGAGGAGAGCGCCTGGAGGCAGAGGAAGAACGCCTGCGCAATCTGGAGCGGAAGATGCAGGAACTTGAGGGTCATGACCAGCCGCCGGTATCGGGGGCGAGGGATGAGCGCCTGGAGGCAGCCGAAGAGCATCTGCGCAACCTGGAGCGGAAGGTGCGGGAGCTCAAGGATGAGCAGCCGGCGGTATCGGAGGCGACGGAAGAGCGCCTGGAGGCAGCCGAAGAGCATCTGCGCAACCTGGAGCGGAAGGTGCGGGAGCTCGAGGCCCTGGTGAAGGGCCTGATGGAAGAGGTTCTGGATGTCAAATCCGTGGCGATGAAACTCTCCCGGGACGGGGAGGAGCGCCGGAAGAAGCCCGCGGTGGCTGAAGAGAGGAGGGCCGGGGCCACGCTCCAGTCGGAGCCCCGGGCGACCGCCGAATCCAGGCCCGTCCATGCCCCCGAACCCCGGGCCCCCGTGCGCCCGGTAGAGAAGCGCCAGCCTGCTCCCCAGCCCGCACCCGTTCCGGACGATGTGGATATGGAACTGATCATGCAGAATGACGGGACACTGAAGCCGGAGCCGAGGAGACCCTCGGAGTATATCGTCGCCAGCCCTAAATTTGCGGGCGCCCCGGCGAAGGCCCGTGGAAAAGGCGGCAAGTCCCCAGAACGGACACTCTTCGTCGAGCAGAAGAAGCGTCCGGTTGACGATGTCATCCATGCTGAAGAGGATGACACGGTCGACCTCGATCGATAGCGAAGGGAGCCTGATCCTTGTACATCACGCAGCTTGAGATCGACAACTTCAAGTCTTTCGCCAGAAAGACGAAAATCCCTTTTTTTGAAGGATTCACTGTCGTCTCAGGCCCGAACGGATCCGGGAAGAGCAACATCATCGACAGCATCCTCTTTGTCCTGGCTCTCTCGGGTGCCCGGGGGCTGCGGGCCGAGAAGTTGACCGATCTCATCAACGTCAATTCCGGGAAGAACACCGCCGAGGTGACGGTCACGTTCTCGGACGGCACGACGATCCGCCGCCGGATCAAGCGGACGCCGACGGGATACTACAGTTACAACTACTTAAACAACCGCCTCTGCAAACAGGGCGAGGTGATCGAGTTCCTCGCGAAGCTCGGGATCAAACCTGAGGGCTACAACGTCGTGATGCAGGGTGATATCACCCGCATCATGGAGATGAGCGACGGAGAGAGACGGAAGATCGTCGACGAGATAGCAGGTGTCGCCGAGTTCGATCATAAGCGCGAACAGGCGTTCTCGGAGCTTGAGGTGGTCCGGGAACGGATCGAGCGTGAGGAGATCCTCTTAAACGAACTCGTGGCGCGGCTGGATGCGCTCCAGCACGAGCGCGAGCAGGCTGTGGAGCACCGGCGGTGGCAGGAGCAGCTGGAACACCTCGGGCAGTGCCGGGGTGCGGCGCTCGTCGGGCAGAAGGAGCAGGAGATCGGGACCCTCCACGACCTGATGCACGATCAGCAGGCGGCGCTCGAGCGCACCTCCGGCGAGGTTGACGCTCTCCGGGCAAGCCTCGAGGAGGCACACGGGCGGCAGCATGCCGTCGACGAAGAGATCAATCGCAAGAGCGGCCCCGAGTACCTCGAACTCGTCGGACGGCTCGAAGAGGCGCGAGGCGGGATCAAACTCGGTGAGAAGACCATCGAGCGACTGAAGGTCAGCCGGGACGAGAACCTCGAGACGGTCCAGCGGGTCTACATGGACAGCAGGCGCGCCGAGGCGAAGGTCGAGGAATGCGTCGGGCAGATCCGCAATCTCTCGATCGACCGGGCGAACCTGGCTATGGAACTCTCGACGCAGCGCGAGAAGATGACCGCGGTCGAGGCGCGTATAGCGAGCGAGAGCAAGGAAGTCGAGGGAGTAAAGGATCAGCTCTTCGCCCGATTGCAGGATCTCGAGAGCAGAAAGGAACTCCGGGCGAAGATCCTCCGCGAACAGGATATCTTCATCGAGAAGAGCCGGATGCGGACGTCGGAGCGGGAACGCCTGGATGCTCGCGTCCACCAGGTCGAGGAGGAACTGGAGAACAAGCAGGCGCAGGTCGCGGATTACTCCTCCTGCATGGCCGACTGCGAGGCACAGAAGCGCCGGATCGAGCGCGACCTCTCCGAAGCCGAGAGTACGCTCTTTGCACGGCGGTCGGCACTTGAACGGCTGAAGAAGGAGATCCGGGAGAACGAGCAGAGCCTGATGCGCTATGAAGCGCAGCAGCAGGCGCAGGGCGATGCCGGCGGGAGGGGGATGGACTTTGTCCTCGGCATGGAGGGCGTCCACGGCACCGTTGCGCAGCTCGGGCGGGCACCGCCGGAGTACGCGACCGCGCTCGACATCGCGGCCATGGGCCGGCTTCGCTGGGCGATCGTCGATACCGATGCGGTGGCCACCGATGCGATCCGCTACTTAAAGGAGAACCGTCTCGGGCGGGTCACCTTCCTGCCGCTCAACAAACTTCGCCCGCCGATGCTCTCGCCGCTCGAGGCGGACCCGGGCATCATCGGGTACGCGGTCGACCTTCTGGAGTTCGACCCGGCGTTCGACCGTGCCTTCCGCGTCGTCTTCGGCGCGACGGTAGTGGTGGATACCCTCGACCGGGCGCGGCGGCTGATGGGCCGGTATAAGATGGTCACCCTGGATGGGGACTTCGTCGAGAAGAGCGGCGCCATGACCGGCGGCGCGCAGACGAAGAAGGTCCGCGGGTTCGGGGTGGCGGTCGACGATGAGATCATGCGGGTTCGTGCAACACTCGCCGGCCTCGAGGCGGAGGCAGGGGAGATCGAGGCGTCTATCGGCCGCCTTGCTGTGGTTGCGGAGGAGAAGCGGGCGGAGCGGAGTGCGGTTGAAGAACAGGTTGCGCGTTACCGCATGCTTGTGGAGGAGTTCCACAAGCGCACCGAAGTGCTTGCGGGGGAAAGACAGACCCTCAGAGATACTCTCCAGGAGATGTTCGAGAGCGCGAAGACCGGTGGCGAGGAACTTGCGCGGCTTGAAACCGATCTCGAGCGGACCGCCGGCGAGATCGCGCGGCTCTCGGCGGAGGTTGACGATCTCAAGAGGAAACTCAACAACACCGAGGTTCCCGTTCTCACCGAACAGTATGAGAGTTACCGGAAGTCCGTTGAGGATATCGAGCGCCGGCTCCGGAATAAGGACGCCGACATCACCGATGCCAAACGGGAGCGGCAGCACTTTGCGAACCGCATCGAGGAACTCGGCGCGGAGCGGGTTCGCCTGGAGGCGAAGAACCAGGAGATCGACGGTGAGATCATCGCTACCCGGGAGCAGATCGAGAGCCAGCGCCGCCTGATCGCCCAGCTGGAGGCGCGGCAGAAGGAGTTCTCCGACGAGCTTGTCGGCCTGCATGAAGAGCGGGACCGGATCCTCGAGGAGATCCGGGTGCTGGACCAGCACTCTCTCGAACTGTCGAGTGCGATGGAACGCACCCGGATGCAGCTTGGTGCCCTCGCGGAGCGAGAACGCACTCTGCTCGCGGAACTTTCGGCGCTCCGGGAGCAGGCCGGTGACGTGGAGACCGATCTTGACCTCGCCGCCATCGATGCCGGGATTGCGGAGGCCGAGCGGGCGTTGAAAAAGATCGGCGCGGTGAATATGCTCGCGATCGAGGAGTGCGACCGGGTCGCTGCCCGCGTCGAGGAGAGGACCGAGAAGAAGGAGGTGCTCTCGCGGGAGCGGATGATGCTTCTCGAACGGATCGAGAAGTACGAGAAGATGAAGTATGACGCCTTCATGACCGCTTTTTCCGCTATCGATACGAACTTCCGCGATATCTTTGCGCGGTTGACCGATGGGAGCGGGAGGCTGATCCTCGACAACGAGGAGGACCCGTTTGCCGGCGGCATGACGTTTGCCGTGCAGCCGCGCGACAAGAAGGTCCACCTCCTCTCCTCGCTCTCCGGGGGCGAGAAGTCGCTTACCACGCTCGCGTTCATCTTCTCTATCCAGCAGTATATGCCCGCGCCGTTCTACGCGCTCGATGAGGTGGATATGTTCCTCGACGGGAGCAACGTCGGTCGGATTGCTTCCATGATGAACGAACTCTCGGGAAGTGCGCAGTCGATCATCGTCTCGCTTCGAAAGCCCATGATCGAGCGAGCCGACCGCATCGTGGGCGTGACGATCCGTCCCGACAAGAGCACCTACGTGACCGGTGTGCAGAACAATGGATGAAGAGCCTGTCGAGATCCTGGTGGGCATGGCCGAGCGGGGAGAAGTCGATCCCTGGAACATCGATATCGTGGATGTGACGGATCGGTTCCTCGCCGAACTCGACCGACGCAAGGAACTGGATCTCCGGGTCTCGGGGAGGACGCTCTTTTATGCTGCCTGTCTGCTGCGCTTGAAGTCGGATTATCTCGACGGATGGGACGGTGAGGAGGCTGAGGACTCTTTTGCGGATGAGGGGGAGGAGTCGTTTGCCGATCTCGGGTTCGACTTCGAGTCGGCCGGCGATCTTGAGCCGATGGGCCGCCTGGAGCGGGAGATCCAGCGTCGCCTGGGGCGCAAGAGTCTGCGGAAACGCCCGCCGGTCACGCTCTATGAACTCATCAAGCAGTTGAAGACGGCGGAGAAGGAGCAGCGCCGGAAGCAGCGGAGACGGGCTCCTGTGTTCCACGAACCGGATCTCGACCTCACTGCCGGAGATGTGGTGGCGGTAGCGCATGACGAGGGATACCAGAATGCGGTCTCGATCGTGATGGAGGAGTTCCAGCGGGCTGCCCGGAACGGGGACATCCTGACGCTCGGTGACCTGGCCGGGGCAATGGGGCGGACCCGCCGCGAGGTCTATATCCCGCTCCTGTTCCTGATGCTTGAGGGGAAGCTCGCCCTCTGGCAGGACGAGTTCTTTGGCGAGATCTATGTCGGCGACCACGTTCCGGATAATGACGCCGGATAGCGCCGGCGCTGCCGGCCGCCCCGGGGCCCGGCGGGCCCGGGGCGGGTGCTGGTTCTGCCGTTCTGGTGAGTATTCCACAGAATTCTGGCCGGGAAAGGATTCCTGACTCCGTGTGCGCTTTGCGCGCGTGGCAATACGTCCGGCATTTTGCTTATATATTATGGCCTGTTGAGAGGCATATCCGGGCAACTATGCAGTCGGATGTCGGTTCTCTGTGCGGGTCCGGGGTAAATGTATATATACCCCGGAGTCAACCTACTATAGTCAAGTTGGGAGCGTATCTCGTGCCTGATTCTGCATTCAAATGCAGAATGCGCGATACTCCCAACACATATGGGGGTCCAAACCCTGTGCTTGGATCCGACAATACAGGGAAATGTTTATATGTCATTGACGACAATGGTGTAGGGCTGTGTTGTCGGGGCATCATGCCGTGCAGCCCGTTTCCGGGTGGTCTGGTATGTGGCCCTTCAACCGTTGTGAGGGCTCAAGTTTCGGCCTGGGTCTGATGCGGGTGACAATGTTTATATGTCTGGAACTTCAATATGTGTTCTCGCACAATGTATCAGAACTCGCGTAATGCGGGCCGCCTGATGCGATCGGGCCGGGAATGTGTGATGAATCCCCGGCTCAAATCCTGAAGCAGGAACATAATGTTAATATGTGATGAATCACAAACGTTATGTCCCGCGCAGGTGAACTATCACGGCCCAATTCCGGCCGAATTCCCCTGTATTCAACAAAGGACATGAAGATTCGAGTCCTCAAACCTTGAATCCGATGCAGGAAACAAATGTTTATCTAGTTAGGCAGTAAACATTGTCCTCCTGATGATG
>DASQ01000111.1 GCA_002503885.1 Methanoculleus marisnigri
ACCATCGCGAGGAGGAACGATCCCGGGCAGCCGGCAGGTCGTTCCTCCCGGTAGGCCCGCTTCCAAAAAGAGGCGAATGGCGGGCTATCCCAAAAACCGTGTGCATGCAGTCCCGGGCTGCCGGATGCACGGCCTCCGTCTATTCGCTATGCCTATTGGACATTTGTAACAAAATATAATCATTAAAACCTAAACTCCCGGAAAAGTTAGGCGCATTGTTCCACCAATCCCGTGATAAATCTCTTTTTTTCGGAAATATCTCTGTAATCCTATTAGAATCGAAAGGCCAAGCGGATCGCAGTGCCTAAATTTTATAGGCACATTACGCCTCAGTAAGCCGGACATAAAAGGGAGAAAGGAAGCGAATAATGGTGAAAGGAGCCACTATCGTGAGAATAGATGGTCCCGTGCGCCTAATCGCTACGGGAGGTTAGGGTCATACTGCATACTCCCGGATAAACCTGACCCGGCAGGGTGGGGTGCAAAGAGGCCACGCCACGGGGTAGTGCTCCAGCATATACCTGATAATTGATCTCAGAGGATCCGACCGAATTACGTTGCGCACCAACCCGGGTTCATGACAAAAAATAACCTGGGGAGAAGATTTCCATTATCGGGCTCTGGTGAAGCTCTATTTCGGCAGTCATTCTTCCCCGACGAGATTGGTGCCGAACTCGGCTCGTCCCTGAGTTCGACCTTTTATCTCAAGCATCTCCTCATGCCGTGGACCGTGGTGGCTATCGCCAGGGGGAGACCCCCTCCCCGGTCTCGCGCGAAGATCCGCATACCTCACCACCCCACCCCGCCCGGCCTCCGGCCTCCTCCCCCGCCCCGGGGGGCGGGGGCAGTCATGGCGATACCCAATGGAAAGCCGTGCCCCGGATTGCAATCAATCGGGAATACCCGGATGGGATCTCAACAACGTTATGATCAGTTGTTTCGTAGGGCACTACCCGCCACGGGCTACGATGGGGACAAAACCATCACCGGGCGTTGTAGCCGGCAGAGATCCCCTCGCGGCCTTCCAGGTCGTCGTAGGCGGCCACTTTGTACCCTGCATACCCGCCCCCGAGGTTCATCTGCAGGAGGACGAAGATCCGGAGGGCGGGATGCACCCAGATCGCGACATCGGCATCGTCCTGCTCCGGTATGAAGTTTAACGACTGGAGTGCTGCCCTGACATCGGCATAGTTTGGTGTCGACTGGATCATCTCCTCGATCTCCACCATCACGGCCCGCTGCTGCAGGATCTCGATATCCTCAAGCATGCCATCCCGATCGATCCCCTCGTATAAAAGATGATCCGGGGCCGGATCCGGAGAAGAACCACGCATTCTGCGGCGCCGTCGCCACGTGGGAGCCCGGGGATTATGGTAGGTATGCCCCTGCCGGGATACAGGGTCGCCCGATGAAGTGCACAACCTTCATCAGACACCTCGTGAAAACATACAGCAAAGAAGGCCGAACGGAGGACCTATGACCAACGACGATGACTCAAGGACACTGATCCTCGATATAGACACCGACGATCTGCAGGAGCTCTCCGAATACCTGGACGTGCTGAGCAGCAGCACGCGCTTGAAGATCCTGAAGGTCATCGAACGAAGTCCAAAAGATGTCCGGCAGATCTCGGCCGCGATCGAGACGAGTTACGAGAACACAAAGAAGCACCTCGACAAACTGCTGAGCATCGGGGTCGTCCGCAAAGAGGCCGGTCTCTCCCGCCCGACCGCAAAAGGTATTCACCCGGTCTGGAAATACTCGCTCGTGCCCGGGGGGCTCGAGGCGATCACGAGAAGCCTCGGGCTCTTCTCGAACCTGAAACTGACGCTCACGGATGCTGTGCTCGCGAAGAGACTTGCCGGTGTCCGGGAGACGTTCTCGGGAGAGTTCACCGGGCAACTCCCGGTCGTCATCCTCCTCGGCGGGTCGGAGGACGGCAGGGTCTTCCCGCTCGGGCATGACAACATCGCCATAGGCCGGGCGGACCCGGACGCACCCGGTCGAGCCGGGCAGGATATCGTCCTCGGCGAAGAGTACGCGGCGGTCACCCGCATATCGAGACCGCACGCCCGGCTCACCCGCCGCCGGGACGGTGCCTGGCTCATCGAGGACTGCGGCAGCACGGGCGGCACCTTCGTGAACGGTACGCCGCTCGACCGGGGCACGCGGCGGGAGCTCCACGACGGGGACCTCGTCGAACTCGCGAAAGGAGCGCCGGGGGCAACCCTCGTCTTCGTCGTCTCCGGGGGAGTGCCGGTGCCGGATGCTGCCTGAACGGGCGACCGTCCTGCTCCTCGCCGCCGGCCTGCTCCTCGCCGTCATCTGTCCCGGCGTCTCGGGAACAGGGGGGCCGCCGGAGCTCTCCGGCACCGACGCCGCCGCCATCGGGGCCGCCGGCAAGACACCGGGCGACGATACGGTCACCGCCCCCGGAAAGAGCGGAGACGCCCCCGGCCAGAACAAGGATAAGGGCAAGAGTACACCGGAAGCGACGCCGACCGCCCTGCCCTCGCCCGAAGAGACCGTCACCCCGGGAGAAGAGCAGACGGAGGCGACGCCGGAGGTGACGGCAACCGCGACAGCCACAAAAACACCCCAGGATAACAGCCAGACGGCCACAGACCCGTTCCCCTGGGCCGGGGTTGCTCTGGCCCTCATCCTGCTCGGCGGTGCCTCCGTGCTCGGTGCCGGGTACCTGAAGAAGTCACGGGGAGCAGATGCCGGCGAAGCACCGGCGGGCACGACCATCCTCCCCGGCGCATACCGGACCACACTCTCCCACCCGGCCGGGTTCCCGCCCGAACTTGCAGGGCGGTACGGCCAGGTCGCCTTCGTCGGGAGAGGCGGGCTCGGGCAGGTCTTCTCGGCGGTCAGGCGTGATGACGGCCGGACCGTAGCGGTGAAGATCCCGGTCACCTACGATGAAGCGACCGGAAAAACCTTCATGAAGGAGATGCGGTTCTGGGAAGACCTCACCCACAAAAACATCGTGGCGGTCTACTCGGTCAACATCCTCCCGGTGCCGTTCGTCGAGATGGAATTCCTGCCCCGGACCCTGGAGGAAGTGGCAAAACCCGTCCCGGCGGAGACCGCCGCCCGCATCGCTGCAGGCATCGCCGCCGGGCTTGCCTACGCCCATGAGCGGGGCGTCGTCCACCGGGATATCAAGCCGAGGAACATCCTTCTCACGGACGACCTGACGCCGAAGATCACCGACTGGGGCATGAGCACGACGCTGGCAGCGACCCGGGACACCAGCATCGCCGGGTTCACCCTCGCGTATGCGGCCCCGGAGCAGATCGCCCCTGAGCGGTTCGGCAGGACCGATGCACGGACCGACATCTACCAGCTCGGCGTCGTCTTCTACGAACTGGTGACGGGGAAGACCCCCCATGCCGGCGAGAGCCTCGCCGGGCTTGCCGGGGCAACCCTCCAGGAGCAGCCGGTCCCGCCCTCGCGGATCGATCCAGGCCTCGCAAGCCTCGACCCGATCATCCTCCGGTGCCTCGCAAAGGACCCTGCCGACCGCTACCAGTCCGCCGGGGAAGTGCTCGATGCCATCGAGACCCTGATGAGAGAAGCAGGCGACACGACGCCGACCGGACCCACGGGGGAGGAGGAAGCGTGAGGAACCCTCTCGCCCGGTATCTTGCCCGCGCGAGGGCCATGCAGTTCCACTACCTGCTCGCATCGCTCATCCTTCTGCTCGCGGTCTACCCCTACGTAGGTGCAGGGCCGACCGGCCCGGCCGCCCTGAAGGTGCTCTCGTCCTTCATCCTGATCACCGGGGTCTACGCCGTGAGCAACCGGCGACGGCAGGTCGTGATCGCCGCCCTCCTCGCGGTTCCCGCCTTCGGCCTCGGCTGGCTCTACGTCATCACCGGGAATCCCGTAATCAGCACCGCCGAGAGCGTCTTCACGCTCCTCTTCTACGCCTTCACCGCGCTCGTCGGCCTCTCCCGGGTGCTCGGGGAACGCCGGATCACCACCGACACCATCTACGGGGCGGTCTCCGTCTACCTCCTCATGGGCCTCACCTGGGCGACCGCCTACGGCCTCGTCGAGAGCATCAGTCCGGGATCGTTCTTCAGCAGCCACCCGGACGGCGCCTTCACCTTCCCGACATTCATCTACTACAGTTTCGTCACCCTCGCGACGCTCGGCTACGGCGACATCACGCCGATCACCGACCAGGCCCGGTCGCTCGCCGTGCTCGAGACCGTGAGCGGGACCATCTATATCGCCGTCCTGATTGCCCGCCTGGTGGCGGCGGCCGGGTGGCTGCCGGAGACCGGCCGCGAGTGACGGCAACCTGGATATGGGATTAAAACAACTATTTTCGGAATTCCTCCGATTAAAGCTACGAAAATTCTCGTTGTTAAAGCAAGATATTTATTTTCGCCAAATCAAGTGATGATTGATACCTATGCGAGGAAAAACAGCACTTCTGGGGATCGCTCTGATGGTCCTCTGCGCCGCGGTGATAGGGAACGTCACCGCACAGTTGCCGGAGGAATCCAGAGACAAAGTGATCTACGTCTCCGGTACCGGCAAGGTGACGACCACACCCGACCAGGCGATCATCGTGTTCGCGGTCGAGACCGAGAACGCCGATGTTGCGACGGCGCAGCAGCAGAACGCCCGGCAGATGGATGCCGTGATCAACGCCTTAAAGAATGCCGGCATTCCGGCAAAAGACATCCGGACCACCGGCTACAACATCATCCCGGTGACCGAGAGCAGCGACAGGCCCCTGACAACCTCCAGGGTCAAGTACTACCGGGTGATCAACAGCCTCGAGGTCACGTTAAACGACGTTAGCCGCGCCGGCGAGATCGTCGACCTGGCCGTCACCAGCGGCGCAAACCGGGTCGACCGGTTCTCGTTCACCTTGAGCGACGCAAAGCAGCAGGAGTTCCGCTCACAGGCCCTGACCGCCGCGGTAGCGCAGGCGCGGGGCGACGCAAACGCGGTTGCTGCAGCCATCGGCAAGACCATCGTCGACGTCAAAGAGGTCAACGTAGGAGGTAACTACGTGCCCATGGCCTACGACAGCCGCTACTCGGGCATGGAGAAGGCAGCGGGCAGCGCTGTCCCGACCCCGCTTGAGGTCGGCGAGATCGACGTGACCGCCACCGTCTCCATCACCTACATCATCGGGTGACTGCTCCCTCTTTTTCGTCTGCAGGTCCGGGGCACTCCGACCCCCGGGCCCTACCTCTCCCCACCCAATCTGCCCCATCGGGAAGCATAATCACTGCCAGGGAGAGACCAGAAGACAGGAGTCTGTTTTCATGCTCACCATCACCGAAATCTACAACAACATCCCCTGCCGGGAGGGGCTCACAACGGACTGGGGGTTCTCCTGCCTGCTCAACGAGGCGGGCCTGCTCTTCGACACCGGGGAACGCGGCGACGTCCTGCTCGCGAACATGCAGGCGCTCGGGATCGACCCGGCGTCTGTTGGGCGCCTCGTCCTCTCCCACGACCACCACGACCATATCGGCGGCCTCGCGGCAGTTCTTGCTGCGAACCCCTCGATGGAGGTCTATGTCCACGACGCCTTCTCCGCAAAGACGCTTCGGCTGATCCGGGAGCATACCGAGCCCCGGATCGTCAGTGAGTGGACGGAGATCGCTGACGGCATCGCCGTGACCGGCCCGCTCGGGACCGATATCCGGGAACAGTCGCTCGCGATAACCGTGCCGGACGGCTATCTGATCGTCACCGGGTGCGCACACCCGCATATCAGCCGGATCGTCGACCGGGTCTCCCGGGTCGGGCCGGTGTGGGGCGTCATCGGCGGGCTGCACACCGTCACCGGCCAGGACATGGATGCACTCGCCGGGGTGACGTACCTCTCGGCATCGCACTGCACCAATAAGATCGGGGAGATCGCAGAGCGGTACCCGGCCTCCTTCCGCCCGGGCGGGGCCGGGAAGGTGCACCGGATCTGAACGGTTCTGAAAAAAGGGCTCTTTTGAAACCCTATTCTGGTCTTCCTCCCTATCCTGATGAGGCCGGTGCCAGACCCGGCCTATCCCCGGGACGACCTTTTTTTTCTCGGGCATCTCCTCATGCCGTGGACCGTGGTGGCTATCGCCATTGGGGGTGGGGCTGACGGGGAGGGGGTCTCCCCCTCCCCTGTCTCGCGCGAAGATCCACATATCTCAGGCCCCACCCCGCCCGCGCTTCGCGCTCCTCCCCCGCCCCGGGGGCGGGGGCAGTCATGGCGATACCCGGTGGAAAGCCGTGCCCCGGAGTGCGGCCATCCGGAACAACAGGTGGGGTTTCAACAAAGCCGAAAAAAGATTACTCTTCCTTCCCTTTCGTTTCGGCAGTCCGGTTCTTCACTTCGAGTCCATCCGCAAACCAGACCGTCCGCTGCGGGAAGGGTATCTCGATGCCGTTCGCTTCAAGTTCCTGCTTGATCTTCCAGAGGAGGTCCGTCCGGACGTCCCACCAGTTCCTGGCCGGCGCCCAGATATAGACGGTCAGGTTGACGCTGTTATCACCGAAGTTGTCGACGAAGACCGACGGTGCCGGGCTCTTCAGCGCGAAGGGATGGGTCTCGATGACGTCTTTGGTGATCCGGATCGCCTCGTTCGCATCGTCCTGGTACCGGATGCCGATCCGGTACTCGAACCTCCGGGCCGCGTTGTGGACGTAGTTGGTGATGTTCGAGGTGAAGACCTTCTCGTTGGGGATCCGGACATAGATCCCGTCATACATCTTGACGACAGTCGAGAGGACGCGAATATCCTCGACACTGCCGCTGACATCCGCGACATTGATGGTATCGCCGATCTTGATCGGGTGCTCGAACATGAGGAAGAGGCCGGAGACCAGGTTCGAAACGACGCTCTGGCTGGCAAAACCGATGACGAGACCGGCGATACCCCCGGCCACCAGGAGGCCGGAGAGGTCGAAGTTGAGCTGCGGGAGAGCGATGACGAACGCCCAGATTATGATGCCGTAATAGACCAGTTTCGCGAGCAGCTCGCGCTCGTTCTTGGGCAGCCGCTCCGTGAGGGCCCGTCGGACGTTTGTCGAGACGACCCGCGCGACCGTAAGGCCGACCACGAAGATGACGACGAAATACAGGAGATTCTCGACGGTGATCTCGCCGATGCCGAGGGGTATCTCCAGGACCTCGGTCACGTTGAACGTCACGAGAACCCCCACTCCATCAGGTATCCCCGGTCGATCACCGGGATCTTGCGCGCCACATACAGTTCGATGGACTTTACCATGCCGGGCCGGAGGGGTGTGTCGATGAAGTCCGTCTCCGCCAGAGTCGCGCTGATAACCTTCATCGCGGCAGTGGTCGCCACAAAGTCGCTGTAGTAGATCTTCATATCGGTGCTGTCAAAGACAGCGCATGAGACCTCCACCCACTCGTGGGATGCGTTATGGATGGAGAGCTCCATCACTCCTTCAGAGAGACACTCGACCGGGGGGACCTCCGTGTATACCGCACTCCGGTACCAGCGGGCGACGACTCCGCCCGTCGGCGATCCATAGAGCGTGTACTTCTGGGTGCCGAGGCCAAAGACATCGAGCACATCGATGTCTCTTGGCGCCTCCAGGAAGACGCCGATCTCAACCGGAAACTTCAGGTAGACCGTCTGGCTGGCGCCGGGCTCAAGGACCATCGGAGAAAACTCAATCTGGAGGAAATTCGTGATCTCTTTAGGGAGATTGACCGGCTCCACCGGGTTGATGACGATCTCGCCCGTCTTCGAGACCAGGAGCCGCTCGAACGTCTGCCCTTCACACCTCCGCCGGTAGGTCAGAAGGCTGCCGTTTTGTTCGGCTTCGACCAGAATGTCGCCGTCTTCACGGTGAAAAATACCTTTGTAGCGCCCGAACATTATCTATGATCTGCAAATACTCAAATATTAACTTACGCGAATGATGTGCACTGCCGGCTTTCGCGTCCCCGGCCTCAATCCAGAAAGGCTATTCTGCCTGACCCGCTAGCCCTAAAACCGCATCAAATTGACATATTTCGCCAACCCCCAACGATCTGCCCCGAAGCGATCTAAGAAGGAATATATAACATATCTTCCGGGCAGTATATTGTGCAGAGAATAAATAGACACTCTTTTAAGCGACTCTCCCGGACACTTTTCCTGCGCGTTTATCCCGGTCTCTGGTGATACCCATCCTTGAGCGATCGATCGTGAAGGCACGGGGGCTGATCGCCGGGACCGGAAGCGGTAATAAACAGGGGAGTCTGTACCCGCCAGCGCAGAGGGATCCTCCCGGAGATCCGGAGGAGGAGGCCTTCTCGCGGCTATACGGGGACGAGAGCCGTCCCCGGGTGATGCGTGTGAAGGTCAACTACCCCCGGTTGAAACCGGGTGCCTGCAAACGGCTACGCGGGACCAAACAGTAGACCAGGAGGCAAGAAATTGCAGCAGCGTTACGGGCTACAAGAACGGCAGAGTGTTTCCCTAGCTCTGCCCTCTTCCGGGCACGCCGAACCCGACGTATCCTTCAAGGTACTAAGCCTATCTCGCAAC
>DASQ01000047.1 GCA_002503885.1 Methanoculleus marisnigri
TCTCCTTCTGGTCTTGCGTGGGAAGGAGCTTTACCCGGATAGTCTTCAGCATCAATAGTATTATTAGTGAGCAATCCATAAATACCTTGTGGTATTATCGCATGGCTGAAAAAAAGAAGGCTTCGTCCGCAGTATATTCTCTCCATTATCACGTTGTATGGTGTACGAAATACCGGCGGAAGGTGTTGGTGGACGCTAGCTCGAAATCTGCTGAATCAATCCTGAAAACCATTTGCGATACGAAAAACTGGGATATCCTCGAGCTCGTTGTGATGGAGGATCATATCCACCTCTTCCTGTCTGCATCGCCGTTCGAGTCGCCTACCGCCATTGTCAAAATTCTTAAGGGCGTCTCCGCAAAACAGTTGTTTGCTCAACATCCCGAGCTGAGGAATGCTCTCGGGAAAGGAACATTGTGGTCTCCGAGTTATTATGTCGGTACTGCGGGGGACGTATCCGCAGAGATTATTCAGCGGTATATCCAAAACCAACAAATGCAGGATGGGAGACGCAATTCCTCCCCCGGTTAAAACCGGGGACTCCTTGCTACATCTCTTTGAACGGCTCCGGAAGGTTCTTCACCGCCTCTCCGAGGATCTCCAGGTTCCTCGTGACCGCATCCTGTGTCCTGGTATCAGCGAGAAACTCACCATAGGTCATATCGGAGGTATACCGGAGGATGCGCTCGACGGCCTCGGCGATGTCGCCACAGAGAAGGGGGATATCCGACCGTTCAGGCATACGCGACCTCGGCGGTTACCTGCTCACGGGTAAGCGGTTTAAGGGCATCAGGCGTCACCAGGTCGACGGGAGCGCCGAGACGGAGCGAGAGATACTCTTCGAGTTCGACGAAGGTGAAGAACCCGACCGGCCGGGAGAACTCGACGAGGATGTCGATATCGCTTGCCTCGGTCTGCTCGCCGCGTGCGACCGAGCCGAAGATACCGATCCGGCTGACTGAGAACCGCGTGGAGAGTTCGTCTTTGAGCCGTTGCAGAGTTGCGAAGACTTCTTCCCGGGACCGCATGGTAACTGGTATTCTGTCGGGGAGGTATTAGTGGATTGCTGCAAGAGGGGATGTGGCCGCCGGGGCCTCCCGACGTCTGATCCCATAAAATGGATGTCATCCTTTGTTGTTCGAGTAGGTGATCCTGACCTCCGCGGTGTCGCGCAGGAAGTTGATGCCCAGCACCTCGGCGCCGTAGACGTTCAGTCCGGATCTCCGAGTTCAGGACGGTATACAGCGTTTCGACGTCGCTCCAGTTTGCGTCACCTTCATTGGTCTTCTTCTCGAAACTTCCCGTGTCGAACGTGCCCTGCGCAAACGTTGCCCCGGTGCCTTCGGGTTTGTAGACGTTGCCGGAATCGTCCTCGAACTGGGTCTCTATCACCGTATCCTCGACGCTCTCGACCATCGTGTAGAGCCCGAAGTAGACCGGCCCCTCCCCGTAGTCCACGTAGATGCGGTAGAACGCAGTATACGGCGCAGGGACTCCGGACTCCATGAATATCGACGGAACGATCATATCCCGCATCAGTGAGTCGTCAGTGTACCCGCTCTGCAGGTTGAGCTCGTCAAAGCCGTAGAACCGCTGGTTCTTGATTGCGGGGTTCTCGTCCTCGAACTTGCCGAAGTTGAGCTTGAACGAGATCTTGCGGGATCCTTCCTTCCACGTGCTCCCAAGCGACATCTGGCCTTTGAACCGGATGCCGACGTCCGTCCATACCTTATCCTCGAACGAGACGTCCGCGGGGACGTAGACGGGATCGATATCGCCGGAGATACCTCCCATGTCCTGGTCTCCTCCGGGCTGCCTCCCTCCCTGCACGTCGCCCCGGGCCCCCGGTTCGGCAGGCATACCCCCTGTGGTGCTCCCGCCGAATTCGCCGTAGAGTTCGGTCATGTTGTCGAGCATCTTCTGCCAATTCTCCGGCGTGATCGTTTGACTTCGTCGTCAGAAAACACCACGGAGTAATCCGGGTCGGCACTGCTACTGTGCGAGGGGTCCGCCTGGATATCGCCTGTGTCCGGGACCGTCGTACTGTCGTCCCCGGCACCTGTCACAGCGGTGCAGCCGCTACAGGCGGTGAGAACAGCTACGATCAGAGTCAGGGATACGAGTCTTGCCGGCCCCCGTCTCATCATCTCGGGTACGAACTCTGCTATGGGTCGCACGTGGATACATAGTTTAACATTATGTTAACAATACTTTACTAAATGTAGTTATGGATTTCCAAATGACAGGCGATCGTACTCCACCTATTCTGTTGAAGGACCAGGGATCGGGCAGGAACCGGCATATCCTCCTCTCCTGGAACCGCCCCCGGACATCGGCCTCTCCGGCCTCCCGCCCGCGCCCCGGTATATGCCCGGCCGGAAGAACCCAACGGGGACGCCGATGGTCTTCACGGTGTGCGACCACACCGGGTGACTGAGAATCCCGCAGCGATCCCACCCTTGAGGCGCTTGCGGGGCCACGAAGACGCCTCCAGACGTTGCGTGAATGCCAATGGCGGAGACTGGTCCCGTTTTCATTCTGAAATTCGGTGCCGTTCACGTTTTCAGGTTTTACGTCCCGTTCCCGGAGAAAAAAGAGCGAGCGGGCAGCGGGCTCTCAAGCGTCCGTCATATGATCTCGATGACGGCCTCGTCCCCGCTCCCTGCCCCTTACGCACGCGCCGGATTCGCGACCCGTCCCATGAAGAGGACCGTGCCGGAATCATTCTCCAAAATGAGGAAGATGAACGGGTGGTCCGCCCGGAATACGGGCGTATCGTTCGGACGTACGCTCGTCACGCCCATGACGACGCCGGTCGCCGCCGCGGCCTCGGTGCCCTCCTCGTTGACGTCGACAAACGCCTTATGGACGACCTCGCTGATGAAGAGGTCCTGCGTTCCATCCATCCCCGAGAAGTCGGCAGCATCAGTAAACGCCGTCGGCATCCCCATTGCCCCGAGCGTTCCCGGGAGGCTGTATGCCGTCTCAAGCGTGAACTTCGGGAAGAAGACCCTGACCCGTTCGCGAACCAGCGACTCTCGCAGGTCCGCGACCGTCTCCGCATCCAGGCTCTCCTCCGCAGCCGTCAGATTATCTTCCTTCGGAAGAAGGACGAGCATCGAGAGTTCCGTTCCGTTCCCGTGCGCATACGGCAGCTCGAGCACCTGGAGGGTGTCGGTCTCCGTATACCCGTAGACAGCATCCTCGTCCGTCCGCTGCATCATCGGGACGAGCACGGTTTCGTTTGGTCCGACCCGGAACTCCTCTTCGCTTGTTTCGTTCGCGTCGAACTCGTTCGCCCAGGTGCCTTTGAAGTAGATCGCGTTCGTGATCACGAGGCGGGTCAGGGAGTCGATCGACCCGGCGGGGAGGAGGTCGCGGATCCTATCCTCGGTCCTCTCCTCCACCCAGCGGTTGATGGTCGCACGCGAAGCCTCGGGGCTGCTCTTGAAGTCAAGGTTCGTGACGTTCGCCCCGTACCACCGGGCGGCCACATCGACGTAATCCGGGAGGAACGGGTAGGTCTCCTCCGCCCAGAGAGCGTTTGCGGTGCGGAGAGTATAGTTTTCGTCCCCGCTGTTCAGGATGGCATCGAGCCCGGCAAATCCGGCTCTCCGGAGGGTCTCGTTCTCCGGGAGGTGGAGCACCGATCCGATCTCATCGGCGGTCGTGCCGCGGGCGCCCTCGCAGGTGATCGCGAGGGCCGACGAGATGCTGTAGGGTGAGAAGAAGAGGTTCCGACCCTCAGAATCCGGAGCGTTCGCGAGCTGCCGGTAGAGGTCGACCGCAAACCGGGTGTTCCCCGCCGCCACGCTGCTGTTGGGTGCCATATGGTTATCCGGTGTCTCCTGCCCGCCAGGAGGGGCGGACTCTGCAGACGTCGTTTCCGGCAGATCGGTGCACCCGGCGGCGATACAGCCGAGCGCGATGAGAGATGCCAGAAGCAGCAGGCTGATGACGTTTCCGTTCATGAAGTGCAGTATGACGAGCCGGATAGTTATACCTGGCGTTGACGACGAATTTTTTCGAAGTTTCGCGTCCGGCGAGCCTCGCGTCTGCCGTAAGGCTGCCCTGGCAGTTCCTCCTTCAGAGCGGCATCTCTTTGATGCGCCTCTCCTCGAGATCTGCACGGTGCCCAACGGGGTCCGGAGCCGCACCGCACGCCTGAACGCCAGCGATCAGGCACCCCGTGACCGACCGGCCACCCGCGGGGGTCCGAACGGCAAATCCGGCTGCAGTTCCGGGCAGGCGCTTTCCTCCGTCTCTCCCGGAGATCGTCTCCGGGAGATGAGATCAGGGATATTCCGAATGGTCCGGAAAAGATCGAACATAAAATAAAGAAGGCCAGGGCCGAGATTCGAACCCGGGTCGAGGGATCCACAGTCCCTTAGGATAACCGACTACCCCACCCTGGCAAGGTACTCATTATAGTTGGTAGTCGGATTTGATTAAGGTATCTCTTAATCACGTCCGCATCCCGAAGACCGAAGGTCTTCTCAGACCCCGTACCGCCGGAGGCAGCCGGCTGCCGGCGACCCCGGCCGGCCGTGTGTCCGCGATCCCCGGGACGATGTGAGCACCGCAGGAAATGGTGTCCCTCCCGGAACGGAGTTCGAGCACCGCAGGTGCGAACATCCGGAGCTTGAGGAACCCGGAAGGTTTCGAAGACGGGAGCATGAGATGACTGAAGATCTTCGAGGAACGACGGATGGAACATCCAGAGTTTGAGCACCGAAGGTGTGAATCGGTGAGGTGAATTATTAATAGACTCCATGCTCTATAACGTACCAGTGTTCCGGGCGCCGAGCGAAGCCCCCGGGGGTAGGGGAATCGCCCAGAATATGGTGTGATTCGGAAAAAGCGACCAATATTCCAGATTTTTTGGGTTTATTCGTCCATACTTCATATACCGAAAGGTGATTATCATGGCAAAGCAGTCAACGATCAGGACCCCCATCGTCTGCGTGATGGGCCACGTAGACCACGGCAAGACATCGCTCCTGGACAGGATCCGGGGCTCGTCCGTAGTATCCACCGAGAAGGGCGCGATTACGCAGCACATCGGTGCCACGCTCGTCCCCATCGACGCGATAACCAGTATGGGCGGAGCCTTGAGCCAGATCAGCGTCAACGTTCCGGGCCTCCTCTTCATCGATACTCCCGGGCACCACGCCTTCACCACCCTCCGTGCGCGCGGCGGGGCGCTCGCCGACATGGCGATCGTCGTAGTGGACATCAACGAGGGTTTCCGCCCCCAGACGATCGAGGCGCTCCAGATCCTGCGCAACTATAAGACACCGTTCGTCATCGCGGCGAACAAAGTCGACCGCATCCACGGATGGCGCGTCCAGAAGGGCCAGCCGTTCAAGAAGACGTTTTCGCAGCAGAACGAGCGCGTCCAGGGCATGGTCGAGACGAAGGTCTACGAACTCGTCGGCAAACTCTCCGACCTCGGGTTCAACTCCGAGCGGTTCGACCGGGTCTCGGACTTTGCGCGGAACATCTGCATCGTGCCGACGAGCGCCATCACCGGCGAGGGCCTTCCCGACATCCTCATGGTGCTGATCGGGCTCGCCCAGCGTTACATGACCGAGAACCTCAAGGTCAGCGCCGACGGCCCCGGCGCCGGCACGGTGCTCGAGGTGAAGGAGGAGCGGGGGCTCGGGCTGACGCTCGACGTGATCCTCTATGACGGCACCCTCAAGGTCGGGGACGAGATCGTCGTCGCAGGGAACGACCAGATCATCGAGGCCAAAGTGCGTTCTCTCTTAAAACCCCGCCCTATGAGCGAGATCCTGATCGAGGAGCGGTTCGAGCGGGTCAAGTCCGTCACCGCCGCTGCGGGTATCAAGGTCGCCGCCCCGAAACTCGACGGGGTCATCGCGGGCTCCCCTCTCCGGGTCATCCGGGGTGGGAACCGGGACGAGATGATCGAACGGGTCCGCCACGAGGTCCAGGACATCCAGGTGAACCTCTCCGATATCGGGGTCATCATCAGGGCGGACACCATCGGCGCCCTCGAAGCGCTCTCCAAGGAACTTGAAGGTCACCAGATCCAGGTGATGCGGGCCACGGTCGGGCCGGTCACCCGTCACGACATCATCGAGGCGGGGACGATCAAAGACCCTCTCTACAGCGCGATCATTGCCTTCAACACCCCGGTCCTGCCGGACGCGGTCGACACCCTGGCGGACACTTCGATGTCCCATGTCAGCATGTTCGAGGGCGGGGTCATCTACCAGCTCCTCGACGACTACGTCGAATGGCGCGAGGCGAAGAAGCAGGAGCTCGAGCGGCAGCAGTTCGAGAAACTGGTCATGCCCGCAAAGATAAGGATCCTCCCCAACTGCGTCTTCCGGCAGAGCAACCCGGCAGTGGTCGGCGTCCGGATCCTCGGGGGGAAACTCCAGAGCGGTGTCGACCTGGCCCTCCCGAACGGCAAGAAGGTGGGCCGCATCAAGCAGATCCAGGCGAAGAACGAGACCGTCCAGGAAGCGGAGGCAGGCAAGGAGGTGGCGATCTCCATCGAGGGGCCGACGGTCGGCCGTCAGATAAACGTCGACGACGACCTCTACGTGGACATACCGGAGCGGCACGTGAAGGTGATCGAGCGGGAGATGATCAAGCAGTTAAGCCCGAGCCTGCGGGAGACCCTCGAGGAGTTCACCATCCTCAGGCGCCGGCAGGACCCCTTCTGGGGGAAGTGAACTGCCCTGCTCCCGGGCGCGGGCCTCTCCCGGCTATCATTCCTCTTCAGCCCCGTAAAGGTAGGCTTTTAATACCATATTCTCAAATTGTATAGGTACTTTCGAAGGAGTCGTTAACATGGTAGATTTCAAAATTATCCTCTCAGAACCAGAAACCGGGCGCTCATATAAGGTTGATGCGACCGGCCCCGCGGCAGGAGCGCTCATCGGCAAGCGCATCGGTGAAGAGATCGACGGGGGCGTCCTCGGCCTTACCGGCTACACGATCAAGATCACCGGTGGCACGGACAAGACCGGTATCCCGGCACGCCGCGACCTTCCCGGACCCGCACGGAGGAGACTTCTCCTCTCTGAGGGCGTCGGGTTCCACCCGGTCATGGACGGGGAGCGCCGCAGAAAGTCGGTGCGGGGCAACGAGATCAGCGCCGATTTCGTCCAGATCAACGCCGCCGTGAAGACGAGTGGTGCAAAACCCTTAGCCGAATACTTCAGCAAGCCCGAGGCGGCGGCTGAATAAATCAGCACCCATCTTTTTCTCGAGATCTGTTTTTCCTGGAGGGGCTCCGGGACGATCCACCCTGCATCTCCGTTCTTTGTTCTACCGACCGCGCCAGGGTTCTCTGAGCGTGGCGGGGCAGCGGTCGCGGAGGGGGCATGCCCCGCAGTCACGGGGATGGGTGGGACACCCGCACGCCGCGGCATACGCAGCGGTGAGCGCCGCTCTCGGCTCTCCTCCGTATGCAGCGGTAAGCCGTGCTGCCCCGGCGGCGACCTCATCCGGCACCGTCTCGGGGTAGTAACCGCTCCAGGCCACGTCCTCGAGTCCCATGTCACGGCAGACCGAGCAGAGGCGTTCCATCTGCTCCTTCGACGGCCCCGGATGGTAATAGAGAACGTTATTTGGCCGAAACCCGATGAGCCGGTAGGGCACGCCCGGGTCGAGCGAGGCGATGAACGCCGCGACGGCACCCACCTCCCCGTCGGTCATGCCGGGGATCACCACCGTCCGAAATACCCTGATGCGGTCTCTCCCCTCGTGCACGAGGTACTCCGCGTTCCTGAGCACCGGACCTACCGGCGCTCCCGTGAGGGCGCGATGGACCGGGTCCGACCATGCCTTGATCTCAAGGGTGATCACCCGGCAGAGGGCGACGATCCGCTCCATCGTCGCCTCTGTTGCAAAGCCGCCGGTCGAGATCCCGATCCCGAGATCGAGCCCCTGCCGCTTCACCTCGGCCGCCACTTCTTCGATGTAGGGGAGGTGAATGATCGGGTCCCCGCCCGTGAAGCCGATCGTCCGGATACGCCGGCCCCTGTAGGCGGCAATCCGCTCACGGGCTTCGGCCACCAGCACCGCTGCCGGCACGTAACCGGCGTACTGCCAGCCGGGGTCGGGGTACTGTGAGATCCGGTAGGCGTTGCAGTGGAGGCAGCGGTAGCAGCATCCGAGCAGGGTGACGATGTAACTCGCGAGGGATCCCGAACACATCGTCGCCGCCACCTCCGCACGGCCGACACGGCATACCCCCCGCTCTCCCCGGAGGCGGTCGACGCTGCATCTCCACTCGCAGAGGCGGCAGGACTCGAGGTCTTTCATAAAAATCAGGCAGGAG
>DASQ01000073.1 GCA_002503885.1 Methanoculleus marisnigri
CTCCTTGCCCGTCGTATATGACCGGCAACCCACCGCTGATTGACACAAACGTCCTCGTCTACCTCTTCGATGCGGATGCCCCCGAAAAACGGCAGATCTCAAGGGACCTCGCTGCAGCATGCTGGAGGTCCGAGAAGCGCTACTCGGTCTCGGTGCAGAACCTCGCGGAGTTCTCGGTGGTCGTGACCGAGAAGGTCGAGAACCCGATGCCGACGGAAGACGTCCGGCGGTTCATCCGGGACATCCAGGACTTTGATGGCTGGAACGTCGTCGGCTACGGCAGCAAGACCATCCTCTCTGCCCACCAGATCCGGGACAGCCACCCCGTCCACTTCTGGGACGCACTTCTTGCCGCAACGATGATCGAGGCTGGCATAGACACCATCATCACGGAGGATGCGCACCTCCTGCGCATCCCCGGGATCACAGTCGTCAACCCGTACCGGTAGACGAGACGCGGAAGGCCGCACCGGAAGTTGGCGGCCCGGCCGGCAGATAAAGGCCGCTCGCCGCATTAGAGCGTCTTATCGAGCAGCACCAACGACTCGTTATCGACAAACGTCCCCACGACAACGACCCGCGTCGTCCCCGATACGTTATGCGTCACGGTCGCCCCGGCCCGGGTCCCGAGCTGGATATCGTTTCCCGGCCCCACCCCGCCGATCCAGCACTTGATCTCCGATACCCGGTCCATATTCATCCCGCCGTGGTTCATGAACGTGACGTTGTCCCCCGACCGCGTCGCCGTCACCACGACGGTTTTGGGCTCTTCCGGCATCTTCATCCCGAAGACCAGCGATCCCACGATTGCCGCAAGGATGACCACGACCGCCACCATGAGGATCGTGCTTACCACCTCCGAGACACCACCGTCCCGCTCTCCGCACACCATGAATTGGATACTCTTCAATGACAGTATAAAAACATTTCCCTCTCTCACCGGTTGACAGGGATACTTCCAGCAGGATAAGGATGGCGGGGAAGGTTGTTGAGGAGCCGGGGGGCATCGGGCTCCCTGTTCGGCATCCGAACCGGCGGTCGGATCCGTCCAGCCGCCCGGTGACCACAGCAAACGGCGATGGGACGATTGCCACCGCAAATATGAGCCGCCAGGACATCGTATACTCCCCGGGGTTATCGGTGAGAGGATAACCGGCGGCGATACCATCCCGGAGTCTGCTTCTCTGGAGCCCGGGTGCCGCAGAAGGCATCGGCAGCCGGTGCATCGAAGGCCCCGTCAAGGAGTGTCGATCTTCCCGCCGTCGTGAGTTCTTCAGGGCTTCGTAGGCCTCTCTGACGCGTTCATCCGCAGAGGAGACCCTGGCCCTCATCGAATTCGAAGGCCGCCGCGCACCAGACACTGCTGCACAAGGTCCGGGTTGTGAATCCAACAGACCTCCCCCGTGCGTCGATGGCGACCTTTCCCGACTCCAGGAGGTATTCGCTGACAGTCGCATCGGCCTCCGGGGTAACCTCATCCACAGGATCTTCCGCCGCACCGCAGCGTCAGGTTCATATCCCCGTGGCAGCATACTACCCGGCATGCCCGACGGGACGACCACGATCGAGATCTTTGAATCCGACCGGGACCGGCTGGAGAGCCTGCGCCGCTGCCCCGACGAACCCTATCGGGTTGTCGTGCACCGGCTGCTCGACGAGAACGAATCGCTGAGCCCCGAGACACTCGCCGGCATCCAGGCGTCGCTCGAAGAGGTCCGGCAGGGCGAGTTCGTGACGCATGAAGCATTGAAGCGGGATCTGGGGATCAAATGAAGGTGACCCGATACGCTGCGGACGGCCCGGGTTACTGCAGAAAATCGGATAATAATTTCTGAACGCGAGAAACGCAGGTTCTTGCAGAGCGTTACCATTCGCTACTGCTCGTCCTTATGGTACAGATCCAGAACGATCAGGAGATCCCTCTGCTCATCATAGCAGTATGATAACCGGAATGGAGGGATATATACTTCCCTCGTCTGCTTTCTGCCATACCTCATCGGTTTTCCGATCTTCGGATCGTTGACGATCTTGAGGATCTGTTGTTTCACCCGGTTCTTTACCCTGCCATCGCGGATCTTCTTGATCGTTCTTTCAAAGGACGCGCCGTAGGCAACGGTTACCATGATTCAAGATCGCGAATAAAATCAGCATGGTTCTTCCTGATGAATCTGCCCTCTTTAAACTCCTGGAGCGCCCGCTCTGTCCTCTCTGCAAAGAGAATATCCTCTTTCAGCTCCGGCTCCAGTTCGTCGAGCGGTTTTACAATAAAGCGGTCCCCCTCCCTGACGATGAGCAGTTGTGTACCCTCAGGAAACCCCCTCCGCATGGATGCCGGAATGACGATCTGCCCCTTTGAACTCAGTCTGGTGATACCAATATCCATGAGATCCTCGTAAGATATATCTTACTCGATCTCATATGAGCCTTTGCATGGCACCGGGCACACGCCCCTCAGGAACCCGTGGGCGGACGCCCGCCCGCCCTTCTCTCTTCAGACAGCTCGTTATCATGGCGGTCGATGTCGATCATCGAAAGAACGCCTATGATAACCTGTGAGATGCTGCGAAAGACTCCCTCTGCCACTCACGTCCTCGAACTCGTGTCAGGATCCAAACAATCTCGGCGGCCCGGACACCCTCGCATCGATAGGCTCAGGCACCCGGTATACGGAGCAATAACGCTCAGGGCTCATTCCCGGCCAGCCAGTTCTCGTAGCGGTCGGCATGCTCCATCATCCAGCGGGCCATCGCAACCCACCTCTGCGGCGGCATCCCGGCCCATGAAGAACAGGGGAGACTACGGGGGGACCATGAAGATCCTGGTCATCATGGGAAGCCCCGGAAGGGCAACACCTACCGGGCGGCAAAGAGGATCGAGGAGGCGATGCAGTCCCTCGGCGACGTCGAGTTCGAGTACCTGATGCTCAAGGACGTCGGGCTCAAGACCTCCTCGCGTGCTTCGAGTGGGGCGAGGAGCGCTGCCCCGTCCGTGACGACGCCCCCGCCGTCGGACAGAAACTGCAGGATGCCGACGGAGTGATCTTTGCATCCCCGGTCTACGGTCTCGCCGTCACCGGCCTCATGAAGACCTTCATCGACCGGTTCTCCTACATCTTCGTCCCCGGTTCTTCGACAAGAAAGCCCTCCTCCTCACCACCGCCGGCGCGGTGGGGGGAAAAGACGTCCTCGATTATCTCGAGGACGTCGCCGGGATCTGGGGGTTCGACGTCGTCTCACGTGCCGGCCTCGTCACACCGCCGGGAATGCCGGAACGGCAGGCCCAGGAGAACGACCGAAACCTCGACGAGGCTGCCCGGGCGTTCTTCCGGGCCCTCGCAGAGGGGAGAGAGCGGCGGCCGGGGCTCCGGAGCGTCATCATCTTCCACGGCCAGCGGGCGACGTTCGACGAGCTCGCCGACGACTTCCCGGCCGACCACGCCTACTGGAAGGAGCAGGGCTGGCTCGATCCAGGAGCCCGCTACTACACGAGCGCCCGGGTGAACCCGTTCTACGACGCCGTGGGGAGAATCGTGGAATGGGTCGCCAGGCGAAGGATCCGGCGGGACCTTGCCGCGATGCGCTGACCGGGTGCCCGGCCGGTCGATGAGCAGCGGTTCCCGTGGAAAAAACCCGACCATATCGGTCGCCGGATGGATATACGCCGCCATCGGCCTCCCCGTTTCCCGGCAGGGGACAGTCCGAAAAAGGACCGTCCAGATCCCCTTTCTGGCCATACAGACTCATAAGAAATTCCTGTTTTTATTATAAAAAGTTGAGAATAAATCACCGTAAAGGATATATATTTATATCGCCATCCCCCCATTCACCGGCTACCCTATGACCGGGTCTTAAATCGAAATTCGCAATCCGCCTGCCGGATGCCCCGGCGAGCGTCTGCTTTAGCCAGCCATTTGTGCCTACCGGCAGGTATGCACCGGCGGTCTCGCAGGCGGTGAGCGATCAGCAGGGGGAAAAATGAGAAAGCACGCCTATTTGGTACTATTGTGCGCAGTCGTTGCCATCGGACTGCTGATGCCGCCGGTTATGGCGGTAGAGACTGCGTCGGGGGAGGAGATTTATCGCCCCTTTAATGGAGCGCAGGAACACCCCGATATCGACGGCAACATGATCGTCTGGGACGACAACCGGTATGATGAGTTGAATAATGGAGTCAAGGATATTTTCCTCGCGACCGTAGAGGAGTTCCAGAGTACCCCGCCGTACAGTTATGTTGGGACAAGGATAACAGACGATCCCGCCTCGCAGGAGAAACCATCCATCTCGGAAGACTACATCGTCTGGCAGGATAACCGGCACGGGAACTGGGATATCTACCTCTATCAGCGCTCTACAAGCACGACAACACGGCTCACAACTGACTCGGGCAACCAGTGGCTGCCGATCGTCCGCGGGAACTACATCGCCTGGTACGACAACAGTAGCGGCAGCACCAACATCGTCCTCTACGACATCGCCGCCGGGGACGTGAAGGATGTCATCAACTGTGACGCAAAGACAACGATACCCTACGGGTCGACCGGGTTCAAACCCGCACTCTCGGAGAAGTATGTCGCCTGGGTGGAAGAGAATGATGGGAGGGTCTATTACTACGATATCGAGGCCGAAGACCCAGTAGGCCCGGTATCCACGAGCATGGCGACTCAGGCCTGGCCCTCGCTATACGGGAGCATCATCGTCTGGGAGGATTACCGGCATGGAGGCGTAAACCCTGACATCTACATGGCTGATCTCGACAACCCGTCCGCCGAAGAGACGCAGATCACCTCCGACACCGGGGAACAGGTCTCGCCGGTGATCAGCGGGAGTATCATCGCCTGGGAGGACAAGCGGGTTCCGGCGCGGAGCATCTTCATGTACGACCTCTCCGTCAGGGAGGAACTGTCCGTAGTTGAATCCGCAGACAACTACGATGAATACCTCTACCCCGCCGTCAGCGGCAATACGATCGTCTGGCAGAGGGGCTCAGGCACTAACTCGAACATCTACATCTTCGCCTACGAGCCTGGAGCACCGGTCGAACCGGTCGCAATGAGTATCGGGGTAGAACCGTCCACGCCCACAATCGCGGTCAACGACACGGTGACGTTCGAGGCAACCGTCCGCAACCAGTTCGGCGATCAGATGACCGGTGTTGAGATCGCCTGGACAAGCGACAACGAGACTGTCGGGACCGTCGACGATACCGGCCTCTTCACCGCTCATGCTGAGGGCACGGCAGATGTCACCGCAACCGCCGGAGGCGTCTCCGGGAGTGCGACCGTTACCGTCAACGCCGAAGAACCGGTCGCAACGAGCATCGAGGTCGTACCGACCGCGGTCACCCTGGAGATCGACGGCACAGAGCAGTTCTCTGCAACCATTCTCGACCTGTTCGGCAATGTCATGACCGGAGTTGCGGTCGCCTGGGCAAGCAGCAACGAGACGGTCGGCACTGTCAGTGAGAGCGGAGTCTTCACTGCTCTTGCCGGGGGCACGGCGACGATCACCGCAACGGCAGGCGGCGTATCCGGGAGTGCGACAGTCACCGTCAACGCAAAAGAGCCGGTCGGACCGGTTCTGACACGTATCACGGTCACGCCGCCCACAGTTACCCTGGGTGTCGGAGATATCCAGAGATTCATCGTGACGGCCTATGACCAGGAGGACATCGTCATCTCCGCCGGTGAGGTCGCCTGGGCGAGCAGCGATGACACCGTCGGGACCATTGACGCAAACGGGCTCTTCACCGCCCTCGAGAGAGGCACCGTGACCCTCACCGCATCAGCTGACGGGGTATCCGGAACCGCCTGCGTGACGGTCAAACATCGAGGTCAAACAGACCACGGCCTCCATCGAGGCTGGAAAGACCCAGCAGTTCACGGCGACCGTCTTTGACCCGCGCGACAACGAGACGAACCGGGTCAGGGTTGCCAGGTCGTGTTCCGACCCGGACGTCGGCATGATCGGCAGGACCGGGCTCTTTACAGCGTTCGCAGAGGGATCGACAGACGTAACCGCCTCGGCAGGCAGCGTGGAGGGGACCGTTGCGGTCACCATCCCCGCCGATTGGCTTGAGGAGCACACCATGACGCCGGAGGGTGTCAGGCTCATGCGCTACGTCAACGGCGGCTGGCAGATCCTGAAGACCGAGGTCATCGGTGAGGAGAATGGGAAGTACCGCCTCCGGACAACCACGCCCGGGTTCTCCACCTTCGCCATCGCTGCAGCGCCGATGAACGTGACAACGATCAAGGAGACGAACGTCACGGCCACGGCAACCGTGACCGAAGAATTGACGACGGAGCCGCCACCGTGCCGGCGACGACACCTGTGGCCCCCTCGTCTACGCGCCACTCCACCCAGAGGCCGACGCCTGGATATCCCCCGGAGTATGCCCACCCACAGGCCCTGCACCCATATGGGTACATGAAAAATTCCAGTTTTTATTATAAAATTCTATGAATAAATCACCGTAAAAGATATATATTTATACCGCCATTCCCCCCTTCACCGGCTACCCTATGACCGGGCCTTAAATCCGAACTCGCAGTACGCCTGCCGGGTGCTCCCGCGAGCACCTGCTTCAGTCAGCCCGTTTGTGCCTACCGGCAGGTATGCACCAGCGGTCTCGCAGGCAGAGAGCGATCGACAAGGGGGAAATGAATGACAAAACACACGCATCTGGCACTGTTGTGCGCAGTCGTCATCATCGGGCTGCTGATGCCGCCGGTTATGGCGGTAGAAGTTGCGCCGGGGGCATCGCAGGATTACCTCCTCCCCGGCGGAAATGAACACCCGGACGTCGACGGCAACATGATCGTCTGGGAGCGCAGCCTGCTGAGAGGGCCAAAGGACATCTATTCCATGACCACTTTCGACAGCGACATCCGTTCGCTCACGAACGACAACGCCTCACAGGAGAGGCCGTCCATATCGGGAGACTACGTCGTCTGGCAGGACAACCGGAGCGGGGACTGGGATATCTATCTCTACTCGTTCTCGGAGAACACGACCTCACGACTTACGAACGACACGGCCGATCAGTGGCTGCCCGTCATCCACGGGAATTACGCCGTCTGGTACGACAACCGTGAAGGGAGTACCGACATCGTCCTCTACGACATCGGCGCCGGAGAAGAGAAAGCGCTCATCGACTGCAACCCGGCGCTCGGTACTGACGTGACCAGGTTCAAACCCACGCTCTCGGACGAGTACGTCGCCTGGGAGGAGACAGGTGCAGGGATCCTGCTCTACGAGATCGCCACGGGGACAAGCCGGGCGGTATCGCCGAGCAGCATGCCCCAGTCCTGGCCCTCGATAGCCGGGGACGTCATCGCCTGGGAGGACTACCGGTGGGGAGCACCGTGGGAGTCCGCGATCTACCTCCACAGTATTGGCACCGGCGAAGAACTCCAGCTGACGACGCAGAGTTCCGAGCAGGTCTCGCCGGCACTCACCGAGAGCCTCGTCGCCTGGGAGGACAAGCGGGATGGTCTGTGGAGCATCTACATGTACGACCTCTCTGACGGAGTGGAGGAGATGTCCGTGCCCACCACCGGCGGCGAGCAGCTCTACCCCGCCGCCAGCGGCAACACGATCGTCTGGCAGAAGAACCGGGGCGAGAACGCAAAACTCTGTGTATATACCTATATTCCCGGCGACCCGACACAGACGGTCACGGAGATAGAGATCGAACCGTCCACGGCCATGATGGAGATCGGCGAGGAACTGAAGTTCAACGCCACCTGTTACGACCAGGACGGTAATGTCACACCCGGTCTGAAGGTCACCTGGTCCTGCAGCAACACCACCGTCGGACTCATCGACCCGGGAGGCTACTTCAACGCCGCTGCCGCAGGCACAGCGACCATCACCGCCGCAACGGCCGGCGTCTCCTCGACCGCGAACGTCACCGTCAACGCTACCGAGCTGATCCTTGAGAGCATCACGGTCACACCGGCCACGGCCACCCTGGAGATCAACGGCACAGAACAGTTCTCTGCAACCGCTCTCGACCAGTTCGGCAACGCCATGACCGGAGTTTCGGTCGCGTGGACAAGCAGCAACGAGACCGTCGGGACCGTCGATGAGAACGGGCTCTTCACCGCGCTTGCCGAAGGCACGGCCGATGTCACTGCAACCGCCGGAGGCGTCACCGGAAGTGCGGCTGTCACCGTCAGTGCCGAAGAACCGGTCCTCGATAGCATCACGGTCGCACCGACCACGGCCACCCTGGAGATCAACGGCACAGAACAGTTCTCCGCAACCGCTCTCGACCAGTTCGGCAGCGCCATGACCGGAGTTTCGGTCGCGTGGACAAGCAGCAACGAGACTGTCGGGACTATCAATGAAACCGGCCTCTTCACCGCTCTCGCCGAAGGCACGGTGACCATCACCGCGACGGCGGAGAACAAATCCGCTGAAGCAACCGTCACGGTCACCGCCGAAGAGCCGGTCACGACAAGCATCACGGTCACACCGCTCACGGCCATCGCCACGGTCAACGACACCCTGGAGTTCACCGCAACCGTCCGTGACCAGTTCGGCGGCGAACTGTCCGACGTCGAGGTAACCTGGACGAGCAGCAACGAGACCGTCGGAACCATCAATGAAACCGGCACTTTCACCGCCCTCGCCGAAGGTATAGCGGCCATCACTGCAACAGCCGACGGGGTATCCGGGAGTGCGGCTATCACCGTCAACCCTGAAGAGCAGACCGAACCGGTCCTCACAAGCATCCGGGTCACACCGTCCGGGGCCACCCTCGCGATCGGCGACACCCAGAGGTTCATGGTGACCGCTTTCGACCAGGACGGCACCGCCATGCCTGACGTCGAGGTCACCTGGGCAAGCAGTGACGAGACCGTCGGCACCATCGGTGCGGACGGGGTATTCAACGCGCTTGCCGAAGGCACGGCGAACGTCACCGCAACCGCAGAGAACATAACCGGGACCGCGGCCGTCACCGTCAACGCTACGGAATCGGCGCTCGCTATGGTTGCGGTCTCTCCGTCCGCGATCACGCTCGCGGTCAATGACACTCATACGTTCACCGCCGTCGCGTTCGACCTGTCCGGCAACGTCGTGCCGGACGCAGAGATCACCTGGGCAAGCAGCGACGAGACCGTCGGCACCATCGGTGCGGACGGGGCATTCACCGCACTTGCCCAAGGCACGGCGACCATCACCGCAGCGGGAGACAACGTCACCGGAACCTCAACCGTCACCGTGAACAGTGACGCCCCGGTCCTCACCAGCATCGCCGTTACACCATCGGCGATCACGCTCGCCGCCGGTGACACCGAAACATTCACCGCGACCGCTCTCGACCAGGACGGCATCACCATGCCTGACGTCGAGGTCACCTGGGCAAGCAGCGACGAGACCGTCGGCACCGTCGGTGCGGACGGGGCATTCAACGCGCTTGCCAAAGGCGCGGCGACCATCACCGCAACGGCGGAAGGCGTCACCGGGACGGCGGCCGCAACGGTTACCGATGTCTCATCGGGGGTCGTGATCTCACCGTCGGAGATCATCCTGGATGTCGGGGGCTCCCGGCAGTTCACCGCGACCGTGTATGACCCTGAAGGCAACGTGACGCCCGGCGCTGTGGTGACCTGGTCCTCCGACGACGACACCGTCGGCACGATCACCGCCGACGGGCTCTTCAACGCGCTTGCCGAAGGCACGGCGACCATCACTGCGTCGGTTGACGGGACCGACGAGACCGGGACCGCGACCGTGACGGTTCAGTCGACGTCGTCGGCACCCGGCCGCATCAGGATCACCCCGTCCGAGCTCACCCTGGCCGCCGGCAACAACATGACGTTTGCTGCCACGGTTCTCGACCAGGACGGCTTAGAAGTGTCCGACGCCGAGGTCACCTGGGCAAGCAGCGACGAGACCGTCGGAGTCATCGGTGCGGACGGAGTCTTCACCGCACTCGAGGAAGGCACCGTGACCCTCACCGCATCGGCGAACGAGACCTCGGGCTCAGCCCAGGTGACCGTTGAGCCCTCGCTCCCGGCCCCGGCCCGCATCGAGATCTCCCCGGCCACGGCCACGATTCCGCCCGGAGAGACCCGGGAGTTCACGGCCACCGTCTTTGACCAGCGCGACAGCGAGATGGACTGGATCAGGGTTGCCTGGTCGTGCTCCGACACGGAGATCGGCACCATCGACAGGGCTGGCCTCTTTGGAGCGTTCACAGAGGGATCTGCGGATGTAACAGCCTCGGCAGGCGGCGTGGAAGGAACAGCGGCGGTCACCGTCTCGGCAACCGTTGTACCTGAACCCACCCCCGGGAACGGCGGCGGTTCAACGAACGGCGGCGGGGGCGGCGGTGACAGCAGTCCCTCCTTCTCCGCAGGGATACGCGAGAACCTGAGAAGCGGCGAGACGTTCACCTTCTCAGAACTGACCACCACATCGGTAAGCAGCGTGAACGTCACGGCAGCCAGCACCATCCCGAAGATGATGCTGACCGTGAAGAAGGCAAAAGCGCCCTCGGCTGCGGAGCCTCCCGCTAGCGACGTCTACGAGTACATCGAGATCACCCCCCAATGGGTGGGCCCAAACCAGATCGGCAACGCGACAGTCTTCTTTAGCGTCCCTGCCGACTGGCTTGAAAGCCACAACGCGACCGCGGAGGACGTTGTTCTCATGCGCTACGTCGACGGCGCCTGGCAGCCCCTCGAGACCGAGGTCCTCGGCGAAGAGAACGGGAAGTATAACTTCCGGGCAACCACCCCCGGGTTCTCCACCTTCGCTATCGCTGCGTCACCCGTGAGCGTGATCGCATCGGCGGAGGAGCTGAACGTCACAGCAGAGGTTACCGGGACACCTGAGGAGACCGGCAACGTAACGACGGAGCCGACCACCGTGCCGGCGACGACACCGGCGGCACCGCTCGTCTACGCGCCCCTCCTTGCCCCGCTGGCCTTCCTCCTCTGGGCGAGGAAGAAGAACTAACCCCACCTTTTTTTGACGCTGTTCTGTGGATCTTCCCGGGATAACATGCAGGAACCGTTCGCGATACGGGAGAGCACGACCTCCGTACGGCTCGCTGAAGACCGGATGAGAAGTGCACGCCCCGGAGCCTTCAACCATCGCGACGATACCCGCTTACCGGGTAAAAATTGCCAGGGCGACGCCGGAACCACGGACGGCGTCAGGAAAGGGGAGAGCCCGGGGGTCTCCTACTCCACGACGAAATCGCCGGTCATCTGCTGGGGGTGGACGTCGCACCGGAAGAAGTAGGTGCCGGGCTCCTCCGGAGCGGTGAAGGTGTAGGTGGTCTCGGCAGGCCCCGTGATGGTCTCGCCCACGAAGATCTCCTCGGCTGCTGAGGAGTCCGTGTAGACCGCGAAGTTGTGGAGGATGCCGACATCCTGGTTGTCGAAGTTTATCGTCACCTCCGCACCCGCCGGCACCGTGATCGTGCTCGCATTAAACGCGAGGTTATCGGCGGCGAGGTCGACGGTCGCAGCCTCTCCGCCCGCTACGGTCGTCGCTGCCGTTGTGACGTTCGCGGTCTCCGTTGCGGTCGGAGTCCCGGTTCCGGTCGGGGTCGTTACCATCTCTGTGGCGGTCGGGGTCCCGGTTCCGGTCGGGGTCGTTACCGTCTCCGTGGCGGTCGGGGTCCCGGTTCCGGTCGGCTGGGTGACGTTCCCGCCCGGCGCGGTGCACCCCGCGGCCAGTATGCCGGCGCCCACGACGAGGAGCGCCACCAGAAGGACTGGGTTGGGCTTCATGAGGGAGGCGATCCTGTACATGCTATTTATATCTATCCGCGCGGGAGGTCTGCACAGGAGAAAAGGGTGGGAAGAACGGGACAATCCCGCCCTTCGCACACCGGTTCGTTCCAGGTCACTCCACGATAAAATTGCCGTTCATGGAGGGATGGACGTCGCATTGGAAGTAGTAGGTTCCGGGCTCGGACGGTGCCGTGAAGGTGTAGGTGATCTCGGCGGGCCCCGTGATGATCTCGCCCACGAAGATCGCCTCAGTCCTGAGAGGGCCGTCGTAGACCGCGACGTTGTGGGGGACGCCTTCATCCCGGTTGTCGAAGCCCAGGGTCACGTTCGCCCCCGCCGGCACCGTGATGGTGTCCAGATCGAAAGCAATGTCCTGTGCGGTAATATTCACCACCGTCTCGTTCCCGGCCGTCGTCGGGCTCGGCGTCACGTTCCCCGTCGCGGCCGGGGTCACATTGACCGTCGGGGTCAGGTTCATCGTCGGAGTGGGACCGGCACCGGTGGGCGCCGCGACCCTCCAGACCCTGCCGGTGCTGGTGGACGGATCGGGCCCTCCCACATCGTTCGTCAGCACATAGAGCTCACGTTCGGCATCCTCGCCGAACCCGCGCAGGAACATGCCCAGGGTCTCGTTCTCGCCGGAGGTGATGTTCACCATCTGGACCTCCCACATGGCGTTCGCCTCGGGGGTCAGGTTCGCGGCGGACTGCGGTGCGGCCCATCCCGCCGGGGGTTTGGCGGCGAGGAGAGTGCCGTTGCCCACCGTCCGGCTGTCGCTCCAGTAACCGAAGACGTACCTGCCCTCAAGATCCGGAACGGCGGTCCCGCGGTAGACGTTCCCGCCGACGACGACGATGCCGAGGTCGCGGCCGCCCTCGAATATGGGGCCGATCAGCGGCTCTCCCAGGTAGCCGGTGGTGTTGCAGGACTCCGGCGGGGCCGTGGTGGCGTTGGGGTCGAAGCAGTGCGTGCCCTCGCGGATGTTCCAGCCGTAGTTGCCGCCGTTGTAGACGACGTCCACCTCCTCAAAGAGGTTCTGGCCTGCGTCGGCGACGAAGAGCGCGTTGTTGCCGCCGGAGTCAAACGACATGTAGGCCGGGTTCCGGAACCCGTAGGCGTAGATCTCGGGCGGGACAGCATCGTAGGCGTAGGTGTCGAGGATCTCGGTCTGGTTCTCAGCAAACGGGTTGTCGGCGGGTATGCCGTAGAGGCTGCCTGCAAACGTCGTCCACGTCGGATCGGGCGGGTTTGCGGTCCGGTTGACGCTCATGTTCTCCGTCTGGTTCATCATCCCGGTCACGTTCTGCGGGATCGTTACGTTCCCGTCGGTGACATTCTCCACGTCGATCCGGAGCATCTTGCCGTAGATCTTCGTGAGGTCCTGGGCGTTCCCGATACCGGGGGTGTGGCCATTCCCGACGTCGTTTGCCCTTCCAGCATCCCCGAGCGAGATGTAAAGGTAGCCGTCGGCGGGGCTGAAGGCGAGCTGGCCGCCGTTGTGGTTATGGTAGGGCTTGTCGATGTACATCAGCACCTTCTCGGAGGTCATGTTCACCCGGTTTTGGTCCTCGGGGTCGACCTGGAACTCGGAGATGTGGTTCGTGCAGTTCCAGTCCTCGGGGGCCTCCGGCCTTAAGGGTGCGCTGTAGAAGGCGTAGACCTTGCCGTTCTCCGAGAAGTTCGGGTGGAACGCGATCGAGAGCAGACCGCGCTCGTCGTAGGTCGGGTTGAGATCGACCATCCTGTCCCGGAGGTCCAGGAACGGCTCGGGAAGCGTGGTCCCGTTCGCGTCGACAACCTGCACCACACCGATCTGGTCCACGACGAAGAGCCTTCCGGTCCCGTCGTCGGGCGCCGTGATCGCAAGCGGCGATGTGAAGTTCTCCGCCACGAGTTCAAGGCCGATCTCGGCCGTAACGTTCGAGACCGTCAGGTTCGTCCGGGACGTGTTGCCCTGGAGTTCCGCGGCAAGCATGGACCCGGCGTTCGTAAGGTCCGTCGCGTTGCCGCTCATGTTCTGCGCACTTGCGCCTTCCATACCGATCGTCTGGTTTGAACTCTCGTTGATATCGCTGGTGTTGCTCGATCCCACCTGCGCTGCACCCGCACCCGCGATGAGTGCGAGGATCAGGAGGGATGCTATGACAGGGGTAACTTTTGTCATGCGAGGCAGGACAGGGTATCCGGGCTGATAATGGTTACGCCGGACGGTGTCATGAATGAGGAGAGGGAAGACCCCGGAGGTATTCCATCCGGGGGGAATCTACTCCACGATGAAGTCGCCGGTCATCTCCTGGGGGCGGATGTCGCACTGGAAGTAGTAGGTCCCGGGCTCTTCCGGCGCTGTGAAGGTGTAGGTGATCTCGGCGGGGCCGTCGATGATCTCACCCACGAAGATCTCTTCGACCGCTGAGGAATCCGTGTAGACCGCGACGTTGTGGGGGATGCCGTCATCCATGTTGTCGAAGTTCACCGTCACGTTCGCCCCCGCCGGGACCGTGATGGTGTCCATGTCAAACTCGACATCCTGTGCGGTGATATTCACCGTCTCGAACGTGAGCGGGATGAGCGGCGTGTGGTCGTTGTTGACCAGCTGGACCGAGAGGTTGTGCTCGCCCGCCGTCACGTTCTCCCAGGTGTGGGAAGTGTTCGCGGAGACGACGTAGCCCCCGGTCTCCGGGATGGCGGGCTCGCTCTCATTCGTCGGCATCGGGGCGTCCAGGTAGTAGTGCAGGTGGCCCTCGCCCGCCGCGTTCGCCTGCCCGGTCGGCTCGACCAGTGTGAAGTTCGTGACGTTCACCTCGACGGTCACGTTCCCGACAGCGACGCTGGCGTTCGCTTCCGGCGACGTGATGGTGACGTTTGCGTCAGCGGTCTGGGCCGGAGTCTGGCTGCCCCCATACTGGGCGACCGCCCCGGAGAAGAGGGCCACACACCCTATCACCAGGGTGAGGATCAGGAGTCTCAACAGTCTCGTCATACGGGCCAGGGGAGGGAAGCGAGTAGCATATACCTTTCGCAAAACTGCCCTGTGCGCTCCGGATAACCCTCGCTGGCCGGAATCCTCCTCCATACGCCCCCGGTTCCCCGGGGTGCAGGGTTAAGTAGGGACCCGCCGTATCCCCGCCCATGATGCGCACAAAAAGGGTCTACGAAGAACCCTCCGGGGACGACGGGATCCGGGTCCTCGTCGACCGGCTCTGGCCGAGGGGCATCTCGAAGGAGAGGGCGTTGCTCGACCGGTGGGAGAAGGACCTTGCACCGAGCAACGAACTGCGGCGGTGGTTCGGGCACGACCCGGCGAAGTGGGAGGAGTTTCTCCGGCGCTACCGGGCCGAACTCGAGGGGAAGGAGGAGGCGCTCGACCGGCTCCGGCAGGAGGCGAATGACGGGGCCGTCACGCTCCTCTACGCCGCCCGGGACGAGGAGCACAACAACGCCGTGGCGCTGAAGCGGTATATCGAAGAGGAATAAGGCTGCCGGCGGGACAGGAAAGAGTTTAAGGCATGGCGGCCGACAGAAACCTGAATGGGCTCTGGATACCGGACGGGAGCGGACTTTCTCCTGATCAACCTTCTCCTCCTCGTTCTCACCCAGCCCGGCGCACTCGTCCTGGCCGGATTCGATCCGCCGTTCGGCCTGGCGGTGAACGCCACCATGTGGATGGCCGCGTTCGTCGGCGCTTCCCCCCTCGCCGTCCTGTATCTCCTCATCAGGAGCGAAGCCCTCGGCAGGCGGTTCCTCCCGGCAGCGGCGGCGTACATCGCTCTGGTGCTCGCCGTCGCCTATGCATCGTACCTCATGCAGCAGCCCCTCTTCGAAGGGTTCAGGGCGCCGGGCTACTGTCAATGGCGGTGTAAAATTCCTCACTTTCGGCGGGATAAAATTCCCCACCCGATAACCTTCTTTCACTTTGCGAATCCCTTTCAAAAGTACCACTTAATTATATCCTGAACTCCCGGAAAACGTAGTCACATGATCCCAAGTGCTTCAAGAATGAGCCGCTGTTTCTTTGTCATCTCAGTCGTCATCACCTGTCCATCTGCAAGAGTGATCTTTTTGAGCTTATCGAGCTCAAGCAAGAGGCTCTTAACAGAATAGTCCTTTAGCAACCCTGCTTCCGTCATCATTCGTAGCAACCTGGCCCGGATGATTAAAGCCACAAACACAATAAAGATGAAGCCGCTTGTGGTACTGTCCTTATGCGTATTCAGAGGGAGAACATCCAGATCCGACTTCATCATCTCAATCTCCTTCTCGATCTCATCACGTTCCCTGTACAGAGATAGAGCAGTCATCCAGTCAACATCTCCTGAATAAAACACCATGAACTTCCCCATCCTGTTCATCCGTTGTGCAACAGCATTCTGCCGAATCGTTGCTTCAATCCGATCACCCACCTGTTTCCAATCGAAAAAATTCTTGAGCTTGCCTGCGATCTCATAAAACCTGATCGATGCAAGGTGTCCTTTCTTCAGCCTGACGGTGGCCAGTTTATCCCTGATATCAACCAGACGGCTGGTGAGTGATTCTTTCTCCTCAAGTTCCCGTTTTGGATCATAGAAGAGATACCCCTTCAGATGATAGGACTCAAGTGGAAGTGCCACTGGTTTTGCGTAGATCGTCTTGTCTTTGAACTTCTGCAAGTATTCAACATTGGTGATATCCCGCTGAGCCTCGGTGAGGAGGAGTTTCACATCCTTCAGCTGGAACGTTGCAGCGATAATGAACGAAATCTGCTGATCAAGCATCTCCAGAAGGTTATGCTGGCTGAAGAACCCACGATCCATAATGGCGGTATACTCTTTCACGCCATATGCGGCAATTTTCTTCAGTGTACCGGTGAGCGTTGTTACATCGGTAATACTCCCGGGATAGAGATCGTACATCACCGGGATACCGAGTTCCTTGTCCATGATGAGTGAGAGATTAATCTGAGGAAGTGACACGCCATCCCTGTTATATCCGTATTCAAGGAGGTTCATCAGGGAAGAATGACTGGAGAGACTGGTGATATCATAAATCAGTGTCCGTTTCGTCCTGTTCTCTTCCAGGAGTCTTGTCATCAGTTGTTGCGGAACAGTGCTGGAACCGATTCGAGCAAGCAGTTCACTGATCCTCTGACCGGTAAGCGATATCTGTGGTGAATCAAGAGCGAGAGTGGTTCCGGCGTACCATGTCCCGACATCTTTCATTGCCAGTGGTCTGATAATCCGGTTGAGTGCAAGTGCAGTCACCATTGCAGCATCTGAGTCATTAAGGACCTCATGAAGGTATTGATCCAGTTTCAGGTCATGCATGATCTGCGTGAGGAGCATGACTGATCCATGGTCGTAGGCAGAGCGGATCGCTACCGTTCTGGTATTTTTCCTGATCTTTTCCCTGACTTCTTGTGGTGCATCCCGCATACGAACGGGCTTTCCGTCAATATTCCGTCCAAGATATTTGGAGTTTTTATATCGAGTTTGTTTTGATACCGGGTCGTAGTATGGTGTTTCTTCGTACCAGTATTCTCTTCCGCCAGACTTTTTGATCCTTCGAATAGGCTCCATAATGTGCCCATATAATAATAGGCACATTATAGTATAAAGTACTTTCGATTACAAGACCACATCGAGGAGAAATTGAGGAAATGGATCCTGGATTCCCGGTGACACATAACGATGTGGAGGTTAATAAAGTATTAAATGCGTTTGATTGCTATTTAGTTGAGAGATTATCAGTATTCTGAAATACCGAATCTCGTTATGTGTTGTACTTGATACATAACGAGGGAAATAAATTACTCAATGGAATTTTCTCTGTTCGAAATTTAAGTCTAACCCAAACACCGCATGACCTAGG
>DASQ01000074.1 GCA_002503885.1 Methanoculleus marisnigri
CCCTTCCACAAGTTCCGGCAGAAGCTGAAGAGCAAGTGCGAGGGGTATGGTATCCGGTTCGATGACTCGCACTCCGAGGCATACACCTCGCAGGTGGACGCTCTCGCGCTCGACCCGATCCGAAAACCGCCCTATGGGAGGAAGCGGCGGATCAAGCGAGGACTGTACCGGAGTGCTCTGGGCACCCTGATCAACGCCGATGTCAACGGCGCTCTGAACCATTTACGAAAGGTAGCCGGTGATTCCGTGGTTCCACGGATAATCGGTAGGGGCCGCGTCAACCGGCCCGTGCGAATAAGGACGTCTTTTGAACCGTCAACCTTCGCACCGATTAAATTGCAGCCCTGTGCCCCACAAGGGCCCCCGCTGCAAGCCCCCGGTTTTAACCGGGGGTAGTTGACCCGGAGTAAACTCGACCGATATCTGGCTGATTCCGGGATTTTATCAACATATGATGAAAATACCCCGGTTTCAGGGAAAACCGTCTCGATCCACGACCAGCAGACGTATCAAAACCGGTTGCGTCCACGGCGAATCTGCCGTGCAATAACCTTGCCTCGATGGACGGCAGCAGCCGTGCATCCGATCGGAAAACTACCGTCACCGTGAGGGGCCGGGTCGGTGGGAGCCCGGAGTGAATACGGGTAGTGATGCACGGCCCGTAGTTACCCGGGCACCGGGATATCGGACCTAACCTCCCGTAGCGATTAGGCGCACGGGACCATCTATTCTCACGATAGTGGCTCCTTTCACCATTATTCGCTTCCTTTCTCCCTTTTATGTCCGGCTTACTGAGGCGTAATGTGCCTATAAAATTTAGGCACTGCGATCCGCTTGGCCTTTCGATTCTAATAGGATTACAGAGATATTTCCGAAAAANNCCCGTAGCGATTAGGCGCACGGGACCATCTATTCTCACGATAGTGGCTCCTTTCACCATTATTCGCTTCCTTTCTCCCTTTTATGTCCGGCTTACTGAGGCGTAATGTGCCTATAAAATTTAGGCACTGCGATCCGCTTGGCCTTTCGATTCTAATAGGATTACAGAGATATTTCCGAAAAAAAGAGATTTATCACGGGATTGGTGGAACAATGCGCCTAACTTTTCCGGGAGTTTAGGATCGGAAGGGCCTGTTGCTAAAAAGAGGGGGTGTCAGTCGACGGCAGCAAGGCTGACGCTGAAGTACTCCGTCCAGAAGAGATCCAGATCATAGTCTGCCGTGTCGGAGACGATCGCCGGGTACTGCCTGACCAACCTGAAGATGGCGGCATCTTCCGGGAGGGCCGGGTCCATCGGAGCATCGACGTTCTTCTGGATGATGAAGCGAGCAGGATCGAGGTTCGTGGCATAGTAATCCTTGAACGTCGACCGCTTCTCGTCGGTGATGGGGACCCAGTCGGCCGCCTCGGCAATGGTGGGATCGTTCGGGACCCAGCCGTAGCCGGGGAGGTAATACTCCGCCCAGAAGTGGGTGCCGGGAGCCTCGGCTATGACCATCTGGTAGCCCCCGATGGCGCGGGCGGGGATCCCGAGCGACCGGCAGAATGCGGCAAAGAGCATGCTCTGGGTGCCGCAGTCGCCGTGGCCGGTTTCGAACATGTGCGTGGACTCCGCGACCTTGGGCTCGCGGCTATCGAGCGAACCGTGCGGGACGTGGCTGTAGGGGTAGGTCTCGATGATATGGTAGTAGATCATCTGCGCCTGAAGATGCGGGTTTGTCTCGTTCCCGACTATCTCCTTCGCCTTCTCCCGGACAGCATCCGTGATCTCGATGTTGCGTTCGGATACGGTATAGAGCAGGTACTCAGGATCGCTTGTGTTGTACTCCCCGACCTTAGCCGGGTCGATATCGTCAAAGATCTGCTCGTGGGCGGTGAACGCGATATCCGCCGAGAGAACGAGGTTCCCGTTGACCGCCCCGGCCGGGATCTCGTAGTAGACGTAGCCGATACCCCCGGAGGTGACCGGGCCCGCGACGATGTAATCCGGACACGTCAGGTTGGTGACGGTGACGTTTCTCTGCGAGTCCGTCTCGACCGGGAGCGGGAACCAGATCTTCAGCATGCCCGTCTCCGGGAGTTCTTCGAGCGGGATCTCAAGCCGTTCGGTCCCCGCGTAATGCACCGGGTTCACGTACGGCCCGGACCCTTCGGGCTGTTCCTCCGACCAGGCGTACCGGCCGATGTAGTCGAAGTCGAGATTCCTCCCGTTCTGCTTCCGCATCTCGTCGACGTGCGCGTAGAGATAGTTCCCGGCGACGTCGTAGAAGTAGAGCGTCTCGTTTTCAGAGACGATCTTCTGGGCGCGGTTCTCCAGCCAGTCGGCTATCTGCTCATCGGTGATGCCGGGGACCTTCTCCCGCAGCGCCGCCTCTGCGGCCTCGGTGTCGAGCGTGTACTCCATGACCGTCCGGTTCGCCCGGAACATAGCGTCCCTGGCCGCTCTGGCTTTATCCGGAGCACCGGCGTAGAGGGCGTAGGCCTCTCCAAAGCGTTCTTCGGCGACCCGGTAGTTGGCGTCCGCGTACCCGGCCAGTCCCCGGGCATAGGCCTCGTCGGCCGGCGAAGGAGCGCCGGGATCGGTCTTCTCTTCTGTTGTGGCGGTGCATCCTGCCGCAAGGATGAGGAGGAGGACGGATGCGGCCAGGAAGGCGGTGATCGCACGGTGTTTCATAGTAGAGAGACTATGCAGATTGGTGAAAAACATTTTTATTTCGACGGGACTTTCTCCGGGATGTACCACAAATTTCCCGTTTTTATGCCGGCGGATGCCTCGCTGTGGCCCGTGCAGCCGGGAACCACGGGGCCGTCCGGGCTCTCTGCCCGGATCTGATCACTCTTCCTGCGCCTTTATGAGCGTGAACCGGAACGCCGCCCCTTCCTCCGGCCGGCCGGGCACCCGGTCTTCCACCCGGACGCTCCCTCCATACCGCTCGACAAGCATCCGCACGATGTAAAGCCCGAGACCCTTGCCGCTCCTCGAACTCTTCCCCTTCCGGAACCTCGAGAAGAGGGTGGGCTTTATCGCGTCGGGGATGCCCGGGCCGGTGTCCTCGACCGAGACCAGCACTTCCCCGTCCTGCTCCTCGACCCGGATCGTGACCACGACATCGGGCTCCCCGAACTTGATGCTGTTGCCGAGGAGGTTCGTGAAGACCTCAGAAAGGAGGTCGTCGGCCCTGACGTCGACCGACGTGCCGCTGTACCGGATGGTGGTCTCCGGGTGCTGCCGCAGCTCGGCCCGGATGACGGTGTCGAGATCGACAGGTTTCAGGACGGGGTTTGGGGGGCGGAGACGCCGGATCGTGGAGACGTTCTGGATGATCTCGATGCTCTGGCGGACGGAAGACCGGATCTTCCGGGCTACCTCCCGGTCCTTTCCCTCCAGGTCTTCGCTGAGGATGTCGCTGTACCCGAGTGCCACGGTATTGACGTTGTTGATGTCGTGGACCATGATGTCCAGGTAGAGGTTCGCCTCCTCGTTCGCCGTCATGATGGCTTCTTCCGCCTCTTTGCGTTCGGTGATGTCGGTGAACGTGAGCATCGCCATGAACAGGTTGCCGTCCGCGTCGCGGACGAGGGTGCCGCCGTAGTTGAATATGCGCTGCCAGTCGGTCCCGATGCGCCGGGTACGCACTTCCATGTCCCGGAGCTGCTCCCCGCGGAGGATGTGGGAGAGGGGCCACTCCTCCACCGGAAGGGCGGTACCCTCCATCGTTGCGATCTCGAATATTTCACCGAGATCCTCTGCATTCCCGGGGACAATCTCAAGGCCGGACGGCTCGTAGATATCCCGGGCGGCACGGTTCCAGTGGAGCGGGTTGCCGTCGAGGTCGAAGACGCCCAGCCCTTCGTTCAGGTTCTCGACGATCGTGCGGAGCTGGGCCTCGCTGTTCCGGAGCGCCTCCTCCACCCGGATCCGGTCGGTGATGTCCTTCCCCGACCCGAGGATCCCGGTGACCCGGCCATCGGTGTCCCGTAAAACGGCCTCCTTCCAGATGAGTGTGCGCTCATCGCCACTCCCCGTCACGATGACGTTCTCATCCGAAGCGGATACCGCGGAGACCCCGGATATCATGCGGGTGAATGCCCGCCGGGCGTCCTCCCTGTTGCGCTCCGGGACCGCTACATCAAACCAGTTCTTCCCGAGCAGTTCCTCCTCGCGGTAGCCGAGCAGCTCGCAGCCACGGCGGTTGATGAGGCCGACGGTCTGGTCCGCGTTGATGACGACGAGCAGAACGGCAGCCACGTCCAGGTAGCCCTGGGCCCGGTCACGCTCTCTCTCGGTGTCCTTCTGCTGCCTTTTTAACCGCTCGGAGAGCGTGGCGATGACGACTGCGACCACGACGAACATCAGCGCACGCCCGTAGTCGTTGAAGGTCCCGACGTCTATCCTGAGGAGGTAATGGCTTATCAGGACCAGCCCGCCAAGGAAGAACGCCACGCTGATGCCCTTTCTCCCCCACCAGAGCGCAGCGAGGATGATGGGTATGTAGAAGAAGTGGGAGAAGACGGCCCCGACCGAGAGGACTGCATGAAAGTAATAGGTCAGAAAGACGGATACCCCGAGCAGGGCGCCGATGATGAGTATACGGATGTTCTCGGGCAGTGGTGCCATGGCAGGACTCTCCCCATGCAGGTTCTGGTTTTATAGTTATCCTGCAAAAAAACTCACCGGACCGTATTACGAACAGTTGTTCTCCGGCACAGTTTCCCGGATACCTGCTCGCCGTCTTTTGGGCTCTCCAGACCTGCCCTCAGACGCCACCGGTGGGATTACCGGGCAGCAGCGCCACAACCCGGCTTCTCCGAGGCTCCCGTGGGGTTCCCCGCCCCGTTCCGATACGAACTGTTTTCAACCCCTCTTCGACCATGAGGATACGGTATGCCGGGAGGTCGTGCATGGGCGCGTTTCTGCGGGGACCAACCGGGAACAACACGCAAACTCTGTCGCTGAACAGGAATATACCGGATTTCTCCCGGGAATTACGTTTAATATCGCATTTCTACTGTTATAATAGAGAAAGGTATATCCGTCGGGGGATAATTTAATAATTAAAGCGGAGGCTTTTATGCAGAGCGTTGTACCCTAACCTCCCGTAGTGATTAGGCGCACGGGACCATCTATTCTCACGATAGTGGCTCCTTTCACCATTATTCGCTTCCTTTCTCCCTTTTATGTCCGGCTTACTGAGGCGTAATGTGCCTATAAAATTTAGGCACTGCGATCCGCTTGGCCTTTCGATTCTAATTGGATTACAGAGATATTTCCGAAAAAAAGAGATTTATCACGGGATTGGTGGAACAATGCGCC
>DASQ01000075.1 GCA_002503885.1 Methanoculleus marisnigri
CCCTTCCACAAGTTCCGGCAGAAGCTGAAGAGCAAGTGCGAGGGGTATGGTATCCGGTTCGATGACTCGCACTCCGAGGCATACACCTCGCAGGTGGACGCTCTCGCGCTCGACCCGATCCGAAAACCGCCCTATGGGAGGAAGCGGCGGATCAAGCGAGGACTGTACCGGAGTGCTCTGGGCACCCTGATCAACGCCGATGTCAACGGCGCTCTGAACCATTTACGAAAGGTAGCCGGTGATTCCGTGGTTCCACGGATAATCGGTAGGGGCCGCGTCAACCGGCCCGTGCGAATAAGGACGTCTTTTGAACCGTCAACCTTCGCACCGATTAAATTGCAGCCCTGTGCCCCACAAGGGCCCCCGCTGCAAGCCCCCGGTTTTAACCGGGGGTAGTTGACGTACGGCAGAGCGGTGCCGTACTCCCAGCCGGCAGAGGAGTGAAAAAATGCCGGGGGCGGTCCACCACCGCTGTTAACGGTGTGAGTCCCGCTCGACAAGCAAGGAATCGCCCGGGGTGCTCGGCCGTGGAGCGTTCCCGGGCGACTGGATGAACCAGCCGGTCCGGGTGCCGTCGAGCGTAGCGGGTGAGCTCCTGGAGGTCAGGAGGCTGACGACGACCATGGCGAGAGCCGAGAGCACGAGCGCATACAAACTGAAGTGCACCGGGAGCTTTGCTACAAACTGGTGCCAGTAGCCGAAGGCTGCGGCCCCGACGAGCCCCACTGCCATGCTCGCGATCGCTCCCTGTCCGGTCGCGCCGCGCCAGTAGAGCCCGGCGAGCAGCGGGACCGCGAACGTCGCGAGCATGACCCCGATGCCCATCCAGATCAGCCACGCGAGCATCGGCGGCGGGTTGATGGCGAGCAGGAGCGTCCCGCCGGCCCCGGCGACAACCGCGATCTTCGAGACGAGGAGCACCTCGCTGTCGGGTGCCGAGGGCCGGAAGATGTTCTTGTAGATGTCCCACGCAAACATGGTCCCGATGGTGAGCATGAGCCGGTCCGTCGTGGACATCACCGCCGCAAGGACGATCACGGCAAAGAGTGCCCATAGCGCCACGTTCGGCATGGCATACTCGACGCCTGATATGAAGGCGAAGTCCTGGGCGTTCACGGCGTTGGGGAGCACGAGTTTCCCCTCCTCGACGAGCGACCGCACGGCAAACCCGGTGAACTTCACCAGGAACATCACGACCGCGTAGATGACGAACGCAACGAGCGGCGCCCACTTGAAGTAGCGGGCCTCCTTTGCGGCCAGGACGTTGTTGACGACGTGCGGCGCGCAGGCGAGACCGACCATCAGGAGGATCCCGAACGAGACGAGGAACTCCGGTGTTGCATAGGCGTACGGGGCATAGGCCGGACTCGGGAACCAGGGCTCGACGAAGTTCGGGTCGACCCCGGCGAGGACGGTATCGATGTGGGCAAGCCCGCCCGCGCTCGCGATGACGAACGGCGCCATCAGAAGCACGCCGAAGATCAGGATCCCGCCCTGGAAGAGGGTCGTCACGGATACGGCGTAAAGCCCCCCGACGACCGTGTAGGCGGTGATGATGACCCCGGAGATGAGCAGCGCCTCCCAGTGCGGGATACCAAAGAGCCAGACGAGCACGATGCTGATCGCGGCGTACTGCCCCACCAGGTAGATCAGCGAGACGATGATCCCGGAGACTGCAGAGAGCGCCCGGAGCGCCCGCGGGCTCTCGAACCGTTCCGCGAGGTAGTCCTGGACGGTCAGGTAGCCCCGCTCCTTCCCGATGGCGTTGAGTTTCACCCCAAAGAGAATGATGCAGAACGCGGCCGCGAGCGGCACGAAGATCTGCTCCCAGATCCCCGGCCAGCCCGAGGTATACCCAAAGCCGCTGACGCCGAGGAGGGTCATGCCGCTGCAGATGGAGCAGACGATCAGGATCGTGAAGACCCAGAACCCGAGCGATCTGCCGGCGAGGATATAGTCCTCGGTGTTGTGGATCTTCTTCGAGGCCCAGTTCCCGATGCCGATGAGCACAGCGAAGTAGAGCCCGATCAGGGCGAACGTTATCAGATCCGCCATTCAAGCGGCCTCCCTGAACAGGAGCCCCCATATGACGAGCAACACGACGACCAGGGCGACAACGCCGCCCACGATGATTTCCGTATGAATAGGTAGCCCGAAGAACATGCTATGCCAGTATGAGGCGTGCTAACATATAACACGATCGCAGGAGACCGGGAGAACACCCCGATGGAACGACGGAGGGGTTACACCCCAAAAAATGTTATTTGGAACTCTTCACGGTCTTTGGGCCCCGGAGGAGAGCAATCTTCCCCGTGCGGACGAGTTCCTTGATGCCGTACTGGCGCAGGAGCGTCTCCAGCGCGTCGATCTTGCTGGTATCCCCCGTCACCTGGAGCACCAGCGTCTTTGCCCCGACGTCCACGACCAGGGCCCGGAAGATATCGGCGATCTGCAGGATCTCGGCGCGGGCCGGGCCGGTCTCGGCAGCCACTTTGATGAGAGCAAGCTCCCGCTCCACGCTCTCCCGCGCCGTCAGGTCCGAGACCTTGATGACGTCGATGAGCTTGTTGGTCTGCTTCATCATCTGCTCGACGACCCCGTCGTCGCCGTTCACCACGATCGTGATCCGGCTCATATCCGGCTCTTCGCAGGTCCCGACGGCGAGGCTCTCGATGTTGAACCCCCGGCGCGAGAACATTGCGGCGACCCGGCTCAAGACGCCCGCCCGGTTCTCCACGAGGACGCTCAACGTATGCTGTTTCATCTCTGGCGCACCCCGATCATCTCGTTGATTGCAGCACCGGCCGGGACCATGGGGAAGACGTTTTCCTCCCGTTCGACCCTGAAGTCCAGGACGAACGGCCCGTCGGTGGCGAGCGCAGTCTCGATCGCCCCCCGGACACCGTCCTTCTCCTCGACCTTGAGGCCCTCGATCCCGTAGGCGTTCGCGATCTTCACGAAATCCACCGGCGGGAGTTCCGTATAGGAGTAGCGGCGGTCGTAGAAGAGTTCCTGCCACTGGCGCACCATGCCGAGGTACATGTTGTTCAAGATCACGACCTTGACGGGGATGTCGTACTGCGCCACCGTCCCGAACTCCTGGATGTTCATCTGGATGCTGCCGTCGCCGGCGACGTCGACGACCGGCATATCCGGCCGGGCGTAGTGGGCGCCGATGGCTGCCGGGAGGCCGTAGCCCATCGTCCCGAGACCGCCCGAGGTGATCCAGGTCCGGGGTTTCGTGAAGTTATAGTAGAGAGCGGTCCACATCTGGTTCTGGCCCACCTCGCTCACGATGATCCCCTCTCCCTTCAGGACATCGGAGAGCTGCTCGACGACGTACTGCGGGTGGAGGCGGCCGTCGTCGCTGTAACCGAGCGGGTACTGCGCCTTCCAGTTGTTGATCCGGGCGACCCAGTTCGCCGTCTCCCCGCGCTTCTTCATCCGCCGGAGGAGCGCCTGGAGCACCGCTTTGACGTCGCCCACGATCGGGACGTCGACCTTCTTGTTCTTCCCGATCTCCGCCGGGTCGATATCGATGTGGACGATCGCGGCGTTCGGCGCGAAGGTCTCGATCTTGCCGGTGACCCGGTCATCGAACCGGACGCCGACGGCAAGCAGGAGGTCGCACTCCGTGACGGCGTAGTTCGCCGACTGGGTGCCGTGCATCCCGAGCATCCCGAGGCAGAGCGGATGGTCGCCCGGGACGGCGCCGAGCCCCATCAGGGTCGTCGTCACCGGGATGGCGGCGGTCTCCATGAACTCCAGGAGTTCGGCGGATGCCCCCGAGAGGACCACCCCGCCGCCGGCGTAGATGAGCGGCCGCTCCGCCCGGGCGATCAGGTCGAGCGCCTTGTCGATCTGGCGGACGTGCCCCTCGTAGGTGGGCTGGTAGCCCCGGAGGGAGACCGTTTTGGGGACGGTCCCTCCGCTCTTCATCTGGCTCGTGGTGACGTCTTTGGGGAGATCGACCAGCACCGGGCCGGGGCGGCCGGTCCGCGCTATGTAGAACGCCTCCTGGATCACGCGATCGAGATCGGCGACGTCCTTGACCAGGTAGTTGTGCTTGGTGACCGGCATCGTGATCCCGGTGATATCCGACTCCTGGAACGCGTCGTTCCCGAGGAGGCCGGTCGGCACCTGGCCGGTGAGCGCCACGATGGGGATGGAATCCATATATGCCGTCGCGATCCCGGTGACCAGGTTGCATGCACCGGGGCCGGAGGTGGCAAGGCATACCCCTACGCGGCCGCTCGCACGCGCGTACCCATCGGCCGCGTGCGCTGCTGCCTGCTCATGCCTTACCAGTATGTGCCGGATCGACGAGTCGTAGAGTTCATCGTAGATCGGCAAAACGACGCCGCCGGGGTAGCCGAAGATGGTGTCTACCCCTTCTCGCTGCAGCGCTTCAATGAGAGTCCTGGCTCCGGTCTTCATGCTCTTCCCTGAGTAATCTGTTCATCCCGGCGATAACTGCTTCGACGCTTGCCATGATGATGTCGGTCCGCGCACCCCGTGACGTCACGGTCTTCCCGTCCTTGCTGAGTTTCACCGAAACGTCAACGAGGGCGTCCGTGCCGCCGGTTATCGCGTCCACGCGATATTCGTCAAGCCTTACGTTGCCGACGTCTGCCACCGATCTCTGGAGCGCGCGGATCGCCGCATCCACCGGCCCGGTCCCGACTGCGGCACCGGTGATCTCTTCACCATGAACGAGCATCGTCACCGAGGCGGTCGGGACCGCGTTGCTGCCCGAGACGATGGTGAACTGGCGAAGTTCGATGCAGGGCGTAAACTCGATCTCCATGACGGTATCGGCTATCGCCATGATGTCGGCATCGGTTGCCCGCATCCCCGCATCCCCGAGGCTTTTGATCCGCGCGACGATCTCCGAGAGTTGCGTGCTGTCCGGGGTATACCCCATATCGTGGAGCGCGGCCTCGACCGCCGCCGACCCGGAGTGTTTCCCGAGGACGATACGGCGCTTCCGCCCGACCCTCTCAGGCCGGAGCGGCTCGTAGGTGCTCGCGTCCCGCATCACCCCGTGGGCGTGGATCCCGCTTTCGTGGGTGAAGGCCATCTCGCCGACGATCGGCTTGTTGGTCGCAAGCGGCACCCCGGTCAGCCGGGCGACGTGCGTCGAGAGCGGGTAGAGTTCTTCGGTCTTAATCCCGGTCTTCGCCCCGTAGAGGACCTCGAGCGCCATCACCAGTTCTTCAAGGCCCGTGTTGCCTGCCCGCTCCCCGAGGCCGTTGACGGTGACGTGGGCGCAGGACGCCCCCGCACGGAGGGCGGCGACGGTGTTTGCGAGCGCAAACCCGAGGTCGTCGTGGCAGTGGATGGAGAGCGGGGCGAAGAGGAGCGGCGGTATGATTGCGGCGGCCCGCTCGGGCGTGAGGAGCCCGACGGTGTCGCAGAAGCAGAGCCGGTCGGCTCCCCGCTCGACCCCTTCCCGGAAGACCTCTGCAAGGAACGCCTGGTCGGCGCGGGATGCGTCCTCCCCGGAGAGTTCGACGATGAGCCCGCGGCTCTTCGCGTACTCGACGGCGCTCCAGGCCATCTCGCAGACCTGCTCGCGGGTCTTTCGGAGCTTCGTGCTGATGTGGAGGTCGCTGACCGGGATGACGAGGTGGACGGAGTCGGCACCGGCGTCGGCAGCGAGGTCGATATCCCCCGAGAGTGCCCGGACATACGTGCAGCACTCGGCGGCAAGGCCGGCATCGGCGATGGCACGGATGGACTGGCGTTCTCCAACGGAAGCGGCGGCAGAGCCTGCTTCGATCACGTGGACCCCGAGGTCGGAAAGATGCGTTGCGATCTCAAGTTTTTCGGCCGGCGTCAGGCAGACACCCGGTGTCTGTTCGCCGTCCCGTAGGGTTGTGTCAAAAAAGCGAATCGGTTCAACCAATAAAACGATCACACATAGTGCAATTCACCGTCAGAGAATTGGCGGCGGCGCTACTTAAATGTTGGGCATTCGGGGAATCTGGTGCAGGGCAAAAATTAAGGGGTTTTTCACGCCGGCGCCGGGGCGCTCTCGTAGAGGAGGGCGACGTAGCGGGCGGAGAAGATGATGAACGCCGGCATGAGGAGGAACAGGAGGACAAGACCTAGAATCGGGATGAGCATGAGGACGAATCCCACGATCGCGATCACGATGCCCATGACGAGGAGGGCGATGAAGCAGTTGAGCCATCCGACCCTGCCGATGTGGGTGAGGAGCGTGCGGACCCTGAAGGCCTCGCCCATGCTGCCCGTCCGGGAGAACCGGACCGCCGCAAAGGTCGAGAGGATGCCGATGATGATGGCGGCGACAATGAAGATGACGAAGATTGCCAGGGCTGCGACGATGCCCAGCTCCGGGCCGAGGCCCGATGCGGAACCTGTTCCCGGGGTCGTTGTTGCCGAGACCGGGATGAAGTACAACGCAACGGGGAGGAGCGTGAGGATCATGAGCGGGATCGAGTAGACGATCGTGATGACGAGCAGTTTGATGCCGTCGATAAAGAGCCCGATCCAGCCTTCAAGCTCGGGGGCGGGCTTCGTGCCGCTCATGATTCGTACTCTGTAGCCATAGATGAGCGGGAATAGGATCGTGCTGATGAGCAGGAGGAGCCAGCGGGTCCACCTGCCCCAGATGGCGTCCTTCGTGTAGTCAAAGGAATCGCTGAGTAATCGCATGTAATCCATGGGTATCATCGCATGTTGCGTAAGATTTGTTCGTTCGTGGGGATAAGCGCGCTGTTTTGCTTGCCGGAGGAGAGATGCCAGCCGGTTATGGAGGAATGCCACGGCAGGACCGGCTCCGCTCCTCTTGAAGGAGTGAGGCCGGAGAAAAACCACATGATGCCCGTGGGGCCACAGGCATACCGGATGAAAATATGTAGGTGACCCATTTTCATACGAAGGGAGGGTTATTCTGAATGTTACGCGGGAGCGGGCACGTCTTCGTAGACCTGCGCCAGATAGCGGGCGTAGAAGATGATGAACGCTGCGTTGAGGAAGAGAGATGTTAAAGCCCAGGAACGGGATCATGTTGACGATGCCGACCACGAAGCCGTAGACGAATGCAATGACGATGAGGACGATGACCGAGATGATCCAGGTTCCCCATCCGGGCTTGCCGATGTGCCCGAGGATCGCGCTGAAGTTGAACGCCTCACCGAGGCTGCCCTTGTGGGCGAAGCGCATCGTGGCGAACAGGGCGATGAACGACATGATGATCGTGACGATCGCCGCAAGCAGGAATCCTCCGATGAGGCTGAGCACTGCAGCGCCTGCTGCTGCCGGGTCGCCGCCGGCTGCCTCGCTCGCCAGGAGACCGACTGCGCCGAGTCCGCCGAGTACCAGGAAGACAATGATCGCCGGGAGCATGTAGACCAGCGTGATGATGTTCAACTTCCACCCGTCGACAAAGAGCCCGACCCAATCGTCGATCTCGGGAGCGGGCTTCTTTCCAGAGAGCACCCGCACGGAGTAGCCGCTGAGGAGTGGAATCAGGGAGAGCGTGAGTGCCTGTACGAGTGACAGGACAGCCAGGATGACCCATTGCATCCACTTTCCTACCAGGGCATCTTAGGTATACTCACATGACCGGGAGATAACAGTACCGTAGTCCATAGGCATATCGCCTACGAGTAGATGTGAGGAAACTGGATCTAACCGTATAGGTAAAATTCCCCTACGCACCCCCAATTTTTCAGGAAATGAGCCGATTCAACAGATATAAATCGGCCAATTCCGGTACAGCCTAAACTCCAGGAAAAGTTAGGCGCATTGTTCCACCAATCCCGTGATAAATCTCTTTTTTTCGGAAATATCTCTGTAATCCTATTAGAATCGAAAGGCCAAGCGGATCGCAGTGCCTAAATTTTATAGGCACATTACGCCTCAGTAAGCCGGACAGAAAAGGGAGAAAGGAAGCGAATAATGGTGAAAGGAGCCACTATCGTGAGAATAGATGGTCCCGTGCGCCTAATCGCTACGGGAGGTTAGGTTACAAAATAAAGTACAATTATATGAATGGACAAATAGAATCCCAGTATGGCCCGAAGGAAAACCAAAAAGAACACCCT
>DASQ01000112.1 GCA_002503885.1 Methanoculleus marisnigri
CGCCCTATGGGAGGAAGCGGCGGATCAAGCGAGGACTGTACCGGAGTGCTCTGGGCACCCTGATCAACGCCGACGTCAACGGCGCTCTGAACCATTTACGAAAGGTAGCCGGTGATTCCGTGGTTCCACGGATAATCGGTAGGGGCCGCGTCAACCGGCCCGTGCGAATAAGGACGTCTTTTGAACCGTCAACCTTCGCACCGATTAAATTGCAGCCCTGTGCCCCACAAGGGCCCCCGCTGCAAGCCCCCGGTTTTAACCGGGGGTAGTTGACGAATCCATAGCACCCATTATAATTGATTCGTTTCTCTACTTAAAATCGGTCTTTTCAAATAGTGGCCGGCGCATTAATCTTAGATCAGCAACGGTTACCTTCTCCACGGGTGACATTCACAGAGTGCAGCGTTGAATAATCGGAGAGTAAACGAGCAGCGGCAGATGGTGTCGGATGGATTTCTTCGGTAATATTCTGGGTCAGGGGAAGAATGCAAACCCCTCAATAAAGCAGGGGATCTCTCAGTTTGAGGCCGGAAACTACAGCGAGGCGGTGAAAAGTTTCGAGAAGGCGCTCAAGATCGAACCTGAAAACGGTCAGGTCCGGTTCTTCATGGGCCAGGCGCTTGGCTGTCTCGGCAAGAACGACGAAGCCGCGGGGTGGCTGAGGAAGGCTCTCGAGTCGTCTCCCGGCGATGCCGGGACACTGCGGGCTCTGGGACACGTCCTCTCCCTGACCGGCGACTACGAAGAGGCTGCCGGATGCTTCGAGAAGATCGTCGAAGGAAAACCCGCAGATACGGACGCCTCGTACTGGCAGGCAGAGATGCTTGAGAGGCTCGGCCGGTATGCCGACGCGGCGGCAGCTTACGAGCGAGCGCTCGCTGGAGACCCGGAGGATGTTGTCCTCCGGGAGAAACACGGGAGGATGCTCGAGCGGACCGGTGATTACCGCGAAGCGGCGGCCTGCTTTGAGAGGATCCACAGGGCGAACCCCGGCAACACCGATGCGCTCGCAAGAATCGGGACCGCTCTCCTGTATCGGGGGGATTACCCCGAAGCCGTCGACGCGTTTGGCCGGGTGCTCGATCTGGAACCCCACAACCTCGATGCGCTCTACGGCAGAGCCCGGGCGCTCGAGCACCTCGGCCGGTTCCAGGACGCTGCCGGCTGCTATGCCGGGATCACCACCGCCGAGCCGGCGAACATCCCCGTCTGGTATCACCGCGGCTCGCTGCTCCTCCGGGCGGGAAAATACGCGGAGGCGCTGGAGTGCTTCGATAAGGTCGCCCTCGCCGACCCCGACCACATCCCGGTGCGCTACTCGATGGGAATGGTCTACGATATGCTCGGCCGCTACGAGCGGGCGGTCAAGAGTTTCGACCATATCCTGAAACACGACCAGGGTCAGGTCCAGGTATGGTATGCCCGCGGCATGGCGCTCTTCCACCTCGGCCAGTACGCCGAGGCGATCCGGTCGTTCGACCGCGTGTTCGAGAACCGGGCGATGACCGGGATGAAGTGGATCGGGAGCAGCTCCGACCTTGCTCTCTTCGAGAGGGACGAGCCGGGAACTCCCCGGAAGCAGAAGCCGTTGAAGTTCGATGTTCTAAGCGAGATAGTCTATAACTTCCGGGGGATTGCGTTGCTCCACCTCGGGCGGTATGCGGAGGCCCAGGAGGACTTCGAGCATGTTATCGAGGTCGACCCCGGGAACGTCTCCGTCCTGCAGCAGAGCGGTATCGCGCTTCTCCATCTCGGCAGGTACGACGAGGCCAACCTCTGTCTGGACTCGGTCCTTGAGAGAGAGCCGTATAACGCTGTCGCCCGCTCGATGAAGGCGGATGCTCTCATGAACCTCGGCAGGTACGGCGATGCACTGGCGTGCCTCGACCGGATACAGGAAACCTCCGGAGACGACCTCTATCTCCTGCACAGGAAGGGAGATGCCCTGCTGCACCTCTCGCGGTATGCAGAGGCAGCCGAGGCGTTCGATGCCCTCCTCAAGATCAGTCCCGGGGATAGGGAAGCGGAGAGGAGCAGGGGAGACGCGTTCATGCACCTCGGTGAGTACGCCAGAGCGCTTGCCTGCTTTGACGGGGCGCTTTCCGCCGACCCGGCCGACCGTGTCGCCCTCCTCGGCAGGAGCATGGCACTTGAGCGCCTCGGGCGATACGAGGAGGCGCTCGTATCCATCAACCGGGTGACGGAAGCAGGCCCGGGGGACAGCGGGACACTTATCCGGAAGGCATGGATCCTCGAGGGGCTCGGGCGCTATGCTGCGGCGGCCGACTGCTACGAAACGCTCCTTGCAGCCGATCCGGATGCCGGGGGCTACCTGGTGAACCTCGGGATCGCTCTTGCCACGCTCGGGCGGTATGAGGAGGCGGCCGGGCGTTTTAAGCAGGTCGTCGAGACCGATCCGGGTGACCTCTTTGCATGGTTTAACCGGGGCCGGGCCCTGGAGAGGATGGGACAGTACGCGGATGCAGCGGAGTGTTACGCAAACGTGACCGACGGCCGGCCGGAAGATACCGGCGCTTGCTTTGCACTCGCTGTTGCGCTCGCACGGCTCGGCAGACACCAGAAGGCAATCGAGTGCTGCGACCGGGTGCTCGCCGCCAACGCCTCGAATGCCGCAATTGCAAAGATCCGGGCGGATATGCTGGAAGCCGTCGGCAGGCACGAAGAGGCGGGCGAAGCATACGAGCGCTACCTGGAGAACTCTCCTAAAGACCGGGATGCAAGAATGGCATTCGGGATGGCGCTCGAACGGGACGGGAAGTTCGGCGAAGCTATCAAACAGTACGCGCTGGTGCTCGAGGGTGATGAGCGTGACGTCGAAGCATGGTACACCCTCGAAAGCGCTCTTGTTCATATGGGGCGATATGAAGAGGCGCTGGAGTGTTCCAACGGCATCATCGAGGCCAGCCCGGAGAACCGGGCTGCCTGGCAGCGGCGCGGGGAGATCTTCATGTGGCTCGGGCGCTACGCCGATGCGGTGGAATGCTTCGAGAAGGTGATCGAGGCCGATCCGGCGGATGCTCCCACGCTCCGAAGACTCGGCGAGGCCCATGAGAAGGCCGGCAGATACGAGGATGCCCTCGCCGCTTACACGCAGGTGCTGGACCGGGAACCGACCAGCATCGAGACTCTCCATGCCCGCTCATCGGCCCTCATCCACCTCGGGCGTTACGGGGAGGCGGTCAAGTCAATCGACAAGATCATCGTCCTCCAGGACGAGAACCCCGCCGCCCTCTTCATGCGGGGGACGGTGCTCGAGAAGGCGGGCAGGTACGACGACGCCCTGATGAGTTACGAGAAGGCGCTCTCGGTCGACCCGAAGAACGCGGCCATCTGGAACGCTACCGGGGTACTCATGGATGCGTTAGGAAAGCATGCAGAAGCCGTCGAGGCGTTTGATACGGCGATCGAGCTGGGTGACGGGGATTCCCATGCCTGGCTCTGCAAGGGGATCGCCCTTGGGCACCTGGGCAAATCCGATCAGGCGGCCGCCTGTTTCGATAAGGTCCTCGCGGCCAACCCCCGCCATGCCCGGGCATGGTACCTGAAGGGAAGAGCGCTTGACCGGCAGGGCAGGTTTGCCGATGCAGTGGAGTGCTTTGGAAAGGCGCTCGATAGCGAGGGTGAACTGTGAAGGAGAGGCATGCGTATGGCATCCTGCTGCTGATCGCGTGCATCCTCGCCTTTAGTGCAGGCTGCACCGGGAGCGAGGGTGGGCAGGCGCAGGTGAAGTCCGGGGATCAGGTGCTGGTCCATTATACCGGCACTTTCGAGAACGGGACGGTTTTTGACAGTTCCGTCGGGGGCGAACCGCTCGGGTTCACCGTCGGCAGCGGCAGGGTGGTCCCGGGATTTGACGCGGGCGTCGTCGGGATGCAGGTGGGAGAGGAAAAGACCCTCCACGTTCCGGTCGACCAGGCGTACGGGCAATACCGCGAGGATCTCGTCTTCGTCCTCGACCCGGCCGACATCACCGGCGCCGAGAACCTGACCGTCGGAGAACTGGTCGGGATAACCCTGCCGGGCGGGCAGGTGCTGCCCGGGACGGTCACCGATATATCGCCCGGCGCGGTCACCATCGACGCGAACCATCGTCTTGTGGGCGAAGACCTCACGTTCACCGTCAGCCTCGTTGAGATCGTGTGAACTACCCCCAGCTTACGCAGGGGGCTTCCTGCTTCATCCCCCTCCCCACCGGGAGCGAGTCCACAGGCTCGACGGCGCTTATCCACGCCTGCAAGTGCAACGTTCTTGATATTGATCGCGGCGTTCAGGTCCCGGTCGTGGGTCGTGCCGCAGTCCGGGCACGTCCATTCCCGATCCTTCAGTGTCAGATCGGCTTTCCGGTAGCCGCAGACCGAACAGGTCCTGGAAGACGGCTCGAAGACCCCGATCTTCAGCAGGGTTTTCCCCGCCTCCCGACACTTGTACGCCAGCATCGAAAGGAACGTCCCCCATCCGGCATCGCCGATCGATCTCGCGAGAGAGTGGTTCTTCACCATGCCGTCCACGTTCAGGGATTCCACAGCCATGGCTTGGTTTTCACGAACCAGTCGAGAAGAGAGCTGGTGCTGGAAGTCCTTTCGTTGATCGGCAATTTTTTGGTGACACCGGGCGACCTTGAGCCGGGCTTTGTTCCGGTTCTGAGAACCCTTCTGTTTGCGGTCGAGTCGTCGCTGGAAGACGGCGAGCCGCGTCTGGGCGCTCCTGAGATACTTCGGGTTTGCCACCGCATCGCCGGTCGAGAGAACGGCATAGTGTTTCAGCCCCATATCGATCCCGACCGTCTGATCCGGGATCGGATCGGCGGGTTGCGGAGGCTTCCGGCCGTCCTCGACCACGATACTGATGAAGTACCGGCCGGTCGATCTGCGGATGACGGTTGCAGACTTCGTCGTCCCCACGAAGGTGCGGTGATACTTGACGTTGACCGCACCGATCTTCGGGAGTTTCACGGTACCCTGCTTGAAGTCCAGGGTATACGACTGCGGCACCGTGAACGCCTGTTCGGGGTCGTGCTTCGACTTGAAGGTTGGTTCTTTGGCACGACCCTCGAAGAAGTTCGTGAATGCACGGGAGAGGTTGTGGATCGATTGCTGCAGGGACTGGGCGTTGACCTCTTTCAGCCACGGCAACTCTTCTTTGAGAGCCGGGAGCTGCTGCATGAGGTCGTACTTTGACAGGCTGGTGCCGTCATCGTGATATGCCCGGTTCTTGAGGTCGAGCGCCCAGTTGTACCCATACCGGCAGCACCCGAGGTGCCTGGCGATCAGGGGTAGTGCTCCAGCATATACCTGATAAGTGGTCTCAGAGAATCCGACCGAATTACGTTGTGCACCAACCCGCGTTCATGACAATAACTAACCTGGGGAGAAGACTTCCCTTATCGGGCTCTGGTGAAGCCCTATTCCGGCTGTCATTCTTCCCTGACGAGATTGATGCCGGACCCTGCCTGTCCCTGAGTTCGACCTTTCGTATGAAAATGGGTCACCTACATATTTTCATCCGGTATGCCTGTGGCCCCACGGGCATCATGTGGTTTTTCTCAAGCATGTCCTCATGCCGTGGACCATGGTGGCTATCGCCATGGGGGTGGGGCTGACGGGGAGGGGTCTCCCCCTCCCCTGTCTTGCGCAAAGATCCGAACACCTCATCGCCCCACCCCGCCCGGCCTCCGGCCTCCTCCCCCGCCCGAGGGGCGGGGGCAGTGCGTGGCGATATCCCCACGAAATCCGTGCATCGGGGTAAGCGATGTCCCAGGAATGATATGTGAGTACGACTGGCCGAAGGGGCGACGGACAATGTCCGAAGCTTAAGAAGCCGTTAGGGTTCGAGCCGTGACCTCCCCGAAGGGTGGGAGCAGGAGTTCGAGCACCGGAGGTGCAAGGTGTGACGCTCCGGAGGAGCGGAGCACGAGAAGCCGTGAGGCTTCGAGGCGCGAACACAGTGAGCGTGAGCACCGGAGGTGGGGAATGTGCAGTCCCCCCGAATCCGTGTCCGGGGCGTAATCGGCGAATTACCCTTTCTTCTCTTCCCCGTCACCCACCGGCGTGACGAGCACTTTATCGACCCGATGGCCGTCCATATCGAGGACTTCGAACCGGAAATGGTTCCAGGTGAACCGGTCTCCGGTCACCGGCGTCCGCTCGAGGTACATCATCACGAACCCGCCGAGCGTCTGGTAATACCCGCGCCCCTCCCCGGGCAGGGTACCGACGTCGAGGAGGTCGTGGAACTCGTCGACCGGGAGCATCCCGTCGAGAAGCCACGACCCGTCTTCACGGCGAATCGCCGGTCCCTCAGGCGGGTGTTCGGCCGACGGAATGCCGCCGACGATCGACTCCATGATGTCATGAATGGTGACCAGCCCCTGAATGCTCCCGTACTCGTCGGTAACAAGGGCTATCCGCGCTCCGGAAGTCTTGAACTCATCGAGGACCGCCAGCGCGAGGACGCTCTCGGGAACAAAGAAGGCCGGTTCGATCGCCGCTGAGAGGTCGGGGGGCTCGCCCGAGATCATCCGTGCCCAGAGGTTGCGGACCGAGACGATGCCGAGCAGGTTATCCAGGTGCTCGCGGTAGACCGGGAAATAGACGTGGGCGGAATCCACCATCTTCTGCCAGTTTTCTTCGATGGGGTCTTCCACGTCCACGGCCACGATGTCGGGCCGCGGGGTCATCAGCACGCTGACCCGCCGGTCGGCGAGGCGGAAGACGCTCTCCACCATATCCTGTTCGGCCTCTTCAAAGACGCCCTCCCGGGTGGCCTGCGCTATCAGGACCCTGACGTCCTCTTCCGTAACCTCGGGCCCTGCCGGCTGCCGTGCCCCGAGCACTATGAGGACCGCCTCGGTCGAGACGCTCAGGAGCCGGACGAGGGGTGCGACAGCCCTGGAGAGGAGCCGCATCGGGCGTGAAACCAGGGAGGCGATCCGTTCGGCGTTGCTCATGGCCAGCCGCTTCGGCACCAGTTCGCCGATCACCAGCGTTAAGTAGGTGATGGCGGCGACGACGGTTACGACCGCGAGCGGACCGCTGTATGGGGCAATCGGAGGGAATCCGGCGAATATCTCCGCCAGGGGCCCTGCAAGCGTCGCCCCGCCGAAGGCTCCGGCCAGGATCCCGACGACGGTGATGCCGATCTGGACGGTGGAGAGAAACTGCGTCGGATCTCCGGCAAGTTCGAGAGCGGCCGCCGCCCCGGCGTCGCCGCCCGCTGCCCTCTTCTGCAGGCGTGTCGTCCTTGCAGAGACGAGCGCAAACTCCGCCATCGAGAAGAAGCCGTTCGCAAGTATTAAGAGGACGATGATGGCGACATCGGTGACGAGTGGCATTGGGGTATTTTCACTGTCAGGAGTCTTAAACCTGCGGTGGTCCGATGGCACTTCGCGACCGGTTCTGCCCGGCGACGGCCTGGACGGGTCTCTCCGGTGGATCCGGGCCGGGGAGGATCGTGAGAAATGTTTATCATTGTTGGGGTGAAGTCTCATCGGGTGATGTATGATGGTCGAGATCGGCGAACTGGCTCAGGATTTCTCGATACCGGACCATAACGGACGCAGTGTCGGGCTATCAAGCTTCCCGGGGGAGCGGGTTATCCTCTCGTTCCACCCGCTGGCCTGGACCAGCATCTGTGCCAGACAGATGGAGGCGCTGGAGGCGAACCGGGAGGCGTTCGATGCTCTTGGTGCCGTTGCCCTCGGCATCAGCGTGGATTCCGTCCCCTGCAAACGGGCGTGGGCGGAGCGGCTCGGTATCGAGAAGACCCGGCTTCTTGCCGACTTCTGGCCCCACGGTGGCGTGGCACAGATGTACGGCGTCTTCGACAGCAGAAAGGGCTACTCCCGGCGGGCCAACATCGTCATCGATGAGTTCGGGCGCATCATATTCATCGGGGAGTACCCGGCGACGGCGGTGCCCGATATGCAGGACGTCCTCGACGCCCTCCAGGCGCAGGAGACGAGCAGGCGGGCAGAGGAGCAGGTGCCGGAGATATAGCGTTTTTTTGGCGTTTCCTCCAGGGGACTTCCACAACCAATGCACTTTTGTACCGGCTGTCCCCATACGACTACGGTTAGAAGCAGCATGAGCGCCAGTTCCCGGATCTGCCCCGGCGGGAGGGAGAAAGGTTGAGCAGACGATACCCGTTCCTCGTCTCCATTCCCCACGGGGGCACCTCTGTCCCGCCCGAGGTCCGCGGTCTCGTCAACCTCTCGCGCAAGGAGATCGTCTTCAACAGCGATCCCCATACCCGCCAGATCTACGGGTTTGATACGACCGTGGAGGCGCTGGTCGACTTCGACTTCTCCCGGATCTTCGTCGACACCAACCGGGCACCTTACGATTACCCGCCACGGGCCCAGGACGGCGTGGTCAAGGTCATCACACAGGACGGGACCCCGATATACCGGAAGGGTCAGACGCCCGGCAGGGAGCTGATAGGGGCCCTCCTGCAGAACTACTACCACCCGTTCCACAGACGGCTGACAGAGGCCCTCGATACTCTCCCGATCGAGATCGCGTTTGACTGCCACAGCATGCTGCCGAAGGCTCCGCCGGTCCGGATGGACGCAGGACGAGAGCGCCCGCTCTTCTGCCTGAGCAACCGGGGGGACCGGAACGGGAGGCCCAAAACGACAGGCGGCCTCGTCACCTGCCAGCCGGAGTGGCTCCAGGCGCTCGCCCGGTCGTTCCAGGCGGAGTTCGACGGCGAAGGAAGCGTTGCGATGAACGACCCCTTCAGGGGCGGGTTCATCTCGGTGGCGCATCACCGGCGGAGACGGATCCCCTGGGTCCAGGTCGAGATCAACCGTGGCCTCTACGAGACCCTGGATCGCGAGGTCGACGAGGAACGGCTCACCGATCTCCGGGATAGGATCTTCTCCGCCTTCACCTGCTTCTGGGACGAGGTCTCCGGCCAGGGATCGGGCCGCATTCCGCCGGATTTTCGGGGTCGAAGAGACTATGCCGCCAGAGCACCTACCTATAGTGATGGATCGCATGCACCTGATCCTGCAGCGCTGCTTTGGGCATACGGCGTTTAACCCATACCAGCGCGAGATCATCCAGGACATTCTGGACGGGCGCGACGTCCTCGCGGTACTTGCGACCGGAGGCGGCAAGTCGCTCTGCTACCAGGTCCCCGCGCTCATCGGCGACGGCGTCACGCTGGTGATATCGCCCCTCATCGCCCTGATGAAGGACCAGGTCGACGATCTGCAGGCCCGCGGGATCGGCGCGGAAGCGCTGAACTCCTCCGGGTCCTATACAACGACACGGCGGATCCGTTCGGAACTGAGAGAGGGCCTGATCCAGATCCTCTACGTTTCGCCGGAGAAGGCGGTCAGCGACGACTTCCTCGCGCTCATCGCATCCACCCCTATCACGCTGATCGCCGTCGACGAGGCGCACTGCATATCGATGTGGGGGCACCAGTTCCGACCGGAGTACCGGTCGCTTGCGGTCCTCAAGGAACGGTTCCCCGGGGTGCCGATGGTTGCCCTGACGGCGACCGCGACGCCGGACGTCCGTGAGGACATCGCACGGCAGCTCAACCTCGTGGACCCGTCGGTCTACGTCGGGAGTTTCAACCGGGAGAACCTCAGGTACGCCGTCGTCCCGAAAGAAGAGGACGCATATGAACGGCTCCGCGCCTACCTGCGGGGCCACAGGAAGGATTCCGGGATCGTCTATGTGGGAACGAGGGAGGGGGCCGAGACGCTCGCGGCCAATCTTCGCGCCGACGGGGTCTCAGCGCTCCCCTACCACGCCGGGATGACGGCGGCCGCCCGGGCAGAGACCCAGGACCGGTTCATCAGCGGGAAGGTCCCGGTCGTCTGTGCGACGAGTGCGTTCGGGATGGGCATCGATAAGCCGGATGTGCGGTTCGTCGTCCACGTCGATATGCCAAAGACCCTCGAGGCCTACTACCAGGAGAGCGGCCGGGCCGGGAGGGACGGGGCGACGAGCGACTGCATCCTCTTCTACCACGACGACGATGCAAAACGCCTCCGGTCCTTCATCGACCGCGACCTCCCGTCCGAGTTCCAGCGCGAGGTCGCACGCGCGAAACTGCAGAGCATGGTGGATTACTGCACCGCGACGGGGTGCCGGAGAACGATGCTCCTCGGGTACTTCGGAGAGCGTTTTGAGGCTCCCTGCGGCGGCTGCGACGTCTGTGCTCCGCCCGGCATCCCGGCCGGGAAGGCTCGTCCGCGGTCCGGGCGCCGGAAGCGCGGTGCTGTCCGCCAGGCCTCCAGCTGAGCCGGTGGGTACCGGTATCCCCCTTCCCGGGGAAACATCTATTATGCATACGGCAGAAGACTTGTCCGGGATTTGTCATGGCAAAGAAGTTAACCCGTTCAACGTCTGATCGGTGGGTTGCCGGAATATGCGGCGGCATCGGAGAATACTTTGAGATCGACCCGAATGTCATCCGGGTCGTCTGGGTCATCGTTACCGTGCTCACGGGGTTCCTCCCCGGGATTATCATCTACATCCTGCTCTGGATCATCCTGCCCGAGCAGGGGCAGGCGCGCCCGGTTGGAACGACTGCTGAGGTGTAAGAAGCGACGGGCCGAAGGGTGCGACGTTCCAACGGAACGGAGCAGGAGCACCGCCAGGTGCGGGCCGGAGTTTAAGCACCGTCAGGTGTAAGAGCAGCTGGCCAGGAGGCCGCACCCGTTTCTTTTCGCAGAGAGTGGGCGGCCGGCCGTGCCGATGAGTGCTTCAGGCTGCGGGAGTTCGGGTGATGTGCGTGCTCAAATCTCCTTGATTGCTCACCCGTATACGGCTTTCCACCGGCTATCGCCACGCACTGCCCCCGCCCCCGGGGGGCGGGGGAGGAGGCCGGAGGCCGGGCGGGGTGGGGGTTGCATGTCTCATTACGGGATAGAGACAGGGGAGGGGGGCGTGCCCCTCCCCCTATGGCGATACTCCCACGGTCCACTGCACCGGGCTTTCCATCCCCTCAACAGTTTTACTGCCAAAACAACGGCAGTTGCCACCTTTGCCGTCGGGGTCCCTCCCAGGCCCATACTCCTGCGGCAATCCAGAGCCCTGCCCCGTCACCGCCGGATCCTCCTACCGCGGTCCCCCTTCCTGCAGCTTCCTGATCATATCCCGGAGCGCAATCGCCCGCTCGAACTCCAGGCGTTCCGCCGCCTCCCGCATATCGGCCTCGAGTTCGATGATCAGGTTCGGGATCTCCGACTTCGGGACGTGCTTGATATCGGTGATCTCCACCTCTTTCTCCCGGACCGGCTTTATGATCGTCTGCGGCGTGATGCCGTGCCGGGCGTTGTAGGCGAGCTGCATCGTGCGCCGCCGCTCGGTTTCGGCCATCGCCTTCTTGATCGAATCGGTCATGGTGTCGGCGTAGAGCACGACCTTCGCGTTGACGTTCCGGGCGGCCCGTCCGATGGTCTGGACCAGGCTCCGGGCGTCGCGGAGGAACCCTTCCTTGTCGGCATCGAGGATACCGACGAACCCGACCTCCGGGATGTCGAGGCCCTCCCGCAGGAGGTTGATCCCCACGAGGACGTCGTACTTCCCGAGGCGGAGCAGCCGGATGATCTCGGTCCGCTCGAGGGTGTTGATCTCGGAGTGGAGGTAGCGGGTCTTGATCCCCTGGTCGGCCAGGTACTCCGAGAGTTCCTCGGCGAGCCTCTTCGTGAGCGTCGTCAGCAGTATGCGGTCCCCGCGGTCGATCGTGGCCCGGATCTCGGCGATGACGTCCTGGATCTGGCCCTCGATCGGCCGGACCTCGACCGCAGGGTCCACGAGCCCCGTCGGCCGGATGATCTGCTCCGCAACAGTTGAGCGCTCCAGCTCGTAGTCCCCCGGGGTCGCCGAGACGAAGATGACGTTTCTCATGTAGCCGGAGAACTCGTCGAACTTCAGCGGCCGGTTGTCGAACGCCGATGGGAGCCGAAAGCCGTAGTCCACGAGGGACTTCTTCCGCGAGAAGTCGCCGTGGTACATGCCGCGGACCTGGGGCAGGGTCTGGTGGCTCTCGTCGATCACCATCAGGAAATCCTCCGGGAAGTAGTCCAGCAGGCAGTAAGGCTGCTCCCCGGCCTTCCTTCCGTCGAAGTGGCGGGAGTAGTTCTCGATCCCCTTGCAGGTCCCGGTCTCCCGGATCATCTCGATGTCGTAGAGCGTCCTCTGCCGCAGGCGGTGCGCCTCGAGCATGCCGAGGTTCGGGAGCCACTCTTTGAGTTCCTGCTCGATCGAGGTTATCGCCCGCTCTTTCTCCTCCTCCGGGACGACGAAGTGGCGGGCCGGGTAGACGAAGAAGTAGTTCATCTCTTCAAGGCGCTGGCCGGAGACCTTATCGATCTCGCTGATCCGGTCCACCTCGTCCCCGAAGAGCTCGATACGGATGATGTTGTTGAAGTAACCGGGGACAAGGTCGATGGTGTCGCCGCGCGCCCGGAACCGGCCCGGCGCGAGTTCGATGTCGTTTCGGTCGAACTGGATGTCGACGAGCCTCCGTATAATATCGTCCCGCCGCATCCGGTCCCGGACCTTCACCTCAAACCCCATCCGCTGAAAGTTGGCGGGGTTTCCGAGGCCGTAGATGCAGGAGACCGAGGCGACGACGATGGTGTCGGGGCGCGAGAGGACCGATGCAGTGGTGGCGAGGCGCATCTGCTCGATCTTCGGGTTGATCTGGGCGTCTTTTTCGATGTAGAGGTCGCGCTTCGCGATGTAGGACTCGGGCTGGTAGTAGTCGTAGTAGGAGACGAAGTACTCCACCCGGTTCTCGGGGAAGAACGATTTGAATTCGTTGTAGAGCTGGGCCGCAAGCGTCTTGTTGTGGGCGATGACGAGCGTGGGTCTCTGGACCGCCTCGACGACGTTTGCTATCGTGAACGTCTTGCCCGAGCCCGTGACCCCGAGGAGGGTCTGGAACCGCTCGCCCCGGGAGAGCCCGCCGGTGAGTTTTTGGATAGCGTCGGGCTGCGAGCCCGTGGGTTTAAAATCCGCCTTGAGCTGAAATGCCGTCATGGTGCCACCGTCTTCTTCCGGAGGGTCCTGTGGTAGGCGATCGCGAACCGGTGCGCCTCGTCGCGGATCTCCTGGAGGAAGAGCGACGCTTTCTCGTGCCTCTCAAGCGGCAGGGGCTGGGAGAAGCCCGGCACGAAGACTTCCTCCTCGCGCTTCGCGATGGCCGCGACCGGGACTTTGATCCCGAGTTCCCTGAGCACCGCAACGGCCGCTGCGAGCTGCCCCTTCCCGCCGTCGACGAGGATCAGGTCGGGGAGTTCGCCGCCCTCCTTCTGCAGGCGCGCGTAGCGCCGGCGGACCACCTCGGCGATGGCGGCGAAGTCGTCGACGCCCTCGACCGTTCGTATCGCAAAGCGCCGGTAGTTCCGCTTGTCGGGCTTTCCCCAGAGGAACCGGACCATCGACCCCACCATCGCCGTCCCGGAGAGATGGGAGATGTCGAAGCACTCGATCGCGACCGGGAGGTCCGGGAGGTGCAGGCGGCGTTTCAGTTCGTCCAGTTTGATCCGGTCGCCGAAGAACGCGATCTCCACGTTCTTCCGGACAAGGTCGAGCAGGTTCTTCTTCTCGCCCCGCTGCGGCACGACCACCCGGACCCTGCCGCCCCGGAGGTGGGAGAGGTAGCCGGCGACGGCGTCGTCGACCGGCACGGGCAGGATCACCTCCTCCGGGGGTTCGTGGTCGGCGTAGTAGCGGGCGAGGAACTCCTCCAGGAACTCCTCCGTCTCGTCGAAGGTGTACTCGTGCTTCCCGGCAAGCGTTCCTTTGTAGACGTTGAAGAGCATGAGGGAGACGGTTCCATCGCTTGCGATATAGTTGACGATATCCTCGTTGTAGGTCTTCTGCCGGTCCATGTGCTGCCGCTCGCGCAGCCCCTCGAGGGCCGCGACCTGGTCGCGGAGCTCCATCGCCCGCTCGTACTCCTGCCGCTCTGCAGAAGCCGCCATCTCCTCGCGGAGCGCCCGGATGAGCCCGGCGATATCCCCTTTGAGGACCGCTTCGGCTCTCCTGATCCGCTCCCGGTAGTCGTCCTCGCCGATTGCTCCGGTGCAGGGGGCGCTGCACGAGCCGATGTGTGCACGGAGGCATGGACGCCGGGGGAGGCGGCGGCAGGACCGGAGGCAAAAGAGGGATTTTAAGAGGCGGAGGAGGTCTTCGCGCTCCCGGCCGGAGACGAACGGCCCGTAGTACCGGCCGTTCCCGTCGGGTTGGCGGGCAGTGTGGATCCGGGGGTAGGGCTCGTCGGTGACGTGGATGTAGGCGTACCTCTTCGCGTCCTTTAAGTCGATGTTGTACTTCGGCTGGTGCTTCTTGATCAGGGTGTTCTCGAGGATGAACGCCTCGACCTCGGTGTCGGTGACGATGAAATCGATCCCGGCGATCGCGGCGACGAGGTTTTCGGTCTTCCGGTCGAGGTCGTGCCGGGAGAAGTAACTCGATACGCGCTTCTTAAGGTTCTTTGCCTTCCCGACGTAGATGATGGTGCCCTCGTCGTCGGAGAAGAGGTAGCACCCGGGCTCGGTCGGTAAGGTTAGCGGGTCGATCATGGCTTTTTAAGGATCTCTTTGAGGAATGCTCCGGTATAACTCCCTTCCGCCGCCGCCACCTCTTCGGGGGTTCCCGCCGCGACGATCTCACCACCGGCGTCCCCGCCTTCGGGGCCGAGGTCGATGACGTAGTCGGCCGACTTGATCACGTCCAGGTTGTGCTCGATCACCGCCATCGTGTTCCCCCGGGCCACCAGGTCGTCGAGGACGGCGATCAGGTTCTTCACGTCGTGGAAGTGCAGCCCGGTCGTCGGTTCGTCGAGGAGGTAGATCGTCTTTCCCGTAGCCCTTTTTGCGAGTTCCCGGGTCAGTTTGATCCGCTGCGCCTCGCCGCCCGAGAGGGTGGTGGAGCTCTGGCCGAGTTTGATGTAGCCGAGCCCCACGCGGCAGAGGGTATCGAGTTTGTTCCTGATCGAGGGGACGTTCTCAAAGAGGTTCATCGCTTCCTCGACGCTCATGTCGAGGACGTCGGCGATGGACCTGCCCCGGTACTTCACCTCGAGGGTCTCGCGGTTGTAGCGTGCCCCCTTGCACTCCTCGCACTCGACGTAGACGTCGGGGAGGAAGTTCATCTCGATCTTGATGAGCCCTTCGCCCTGGCAGGCCTCGCATCGCCCTCCTTTGACGTTGAACGAGAACCGGCCGGGCTTGTAGCCCCGCACCTTCGCCTCCTTCGTCTCGGCAAAGATCTTCCGGATCTCGTCGAATACCTTGGTGTAGGTCGCCGGGTTCGAGCGCGGCGTCCTCCCGATGGGGCTCTGGTCGATGACGATCACCTTGTCGATCTCGTCGTCGAAGACGAGGCTGTCGTACTCCCCCGGGCACTCACGCGAGTCGTGGAGTTTCTGCATCAGCGCCCGATAGAGCGTCTCGTAGATGAGCGTGGACTTCCCCGACCCCGATACTCCGGTGACGACCGTCAGGACGCCGATGGGGATCTCCACGTCGATGTCTTTTAAGTTGTTCGCCCGACAGCCGGAGAGCCGGATGAACCGGTCGCTCTGTCGGCGGACGGCGGGCACGTCTATCCTGAGGTCGCCGGAAAGGTAGCGCCCCGTGAGCGATGCCGGGTTTGCGGCGACGGCTTCGGGCGTCCCTTCCGCAACGATATCGCCGCCGTGGAGCCCGGCGCCGGGGCCCATATCCACGACCCAGTCGGCGCTCCGGATCGTCTCCTCGTCGTGCTCCACCACGACGAGGGTGTTGCCGAGGTCGCGGAGGTGCTGCAGGGTCTCGAGGAGTTTTCTGTTGTCCCGCTGGTGCAGCCCGATGGAGGGCTCGTCGAGGACGTAGAGCACGCCGGTGAGGTTCGACCCGATCTGCGTCGCGAGACGTATCCGCTGTGCTTCCCCGCCCGAGAGGCTCCCGGCGCTCCGCGAGAGGGTCAGGTAGCCGACGCCGACCTGCTCAAGGAACTCGAGCCGGGCGACGATCTCCTTTAAGACCTGCTTTGCGATCTCGTGCTCGCTCTCGGTGAGTTCCAGGGTCCGGAAGAACGAAAGCGCTCCCGTAACGGAGAGGTCGGTGACCTCGACGATGGATTTCCCGGCAACCTTCACGGCAAGGACCTTCTCTTTGAGCCGTTTGCCCCCGCACTTCGGGCAGGGCAGGATCCGCATGAACCGCTCGAGGTCGCGGCGGCGGTACTCGGACTGGGTCTGGTGGTAGAGCCGCTCGGCCTGCGGGGCGAGCCCCTCCCACTGTCCGGAATGCGACCAGGAGGCGTCGCCGTTCTTTGCGTTCATGGAGAACCGGAGCCGGTCGGTCGAGCCGTACATGAGGGCCTTATACTGGTGCTCGGTGAGGTCCTTGATCGGGGTTAAGACCGAGAACCCGAAGTGCTCGGCGACCCCCGCCAGGTAGTGCGCCCGATAGCCGTCGAGGTAGGTCCGGTAGAGCATGACGGCGCCGTCGGCGATGCACTTCTCTTTGTCCGGGACGATCAGGTCGGGGTCGAACTCCATCCTGATCCCGAGGCCGTTGCACTCCTCGCAGGCGCCGAACGGGCTGTTGAAGGAGAACATCCGGGGCTGGAGCTCCTCGAACGCAATTCCGCAGACCGGGCAGGCCATGAGCGACGAGCAGGTCTCTTCGCGGCCGGACGCATCGACGGCGATGACAAGCCCTCCTGATTTCTTAAGGGCGTTCTCGATAGCCTCGACGAGCCTTGATCGTTCGTCGACGCTCAATCGGTCGATGACCACGTCGATGTCGTGCTTCCGGTAGCGTTCGAGGACGATCTCCTCGTCGGTCCGGTGGATCTCGCCGTTGACCCGGACCCGGGTGTAACCCTCCCGGTCGAGGTCCTTGAAGACCTGCTGGTAGGTCCCTTTCTTCTGCCGCACGACCGGGGCGAGGATGGTGACCGTCCCGGCCAGGGTGGAGGCTATGCGGTCGGCGATCTTCTCCGGCGACTGGGCCTCGATGGGGATATGGTGCTCCGGGCAGAACGGCGTCCCTACCCGGGCGAAGAGGAGCCGCAGGTAGTCGTAGATCTCGGTGACCGTGCCGACGGTGCTCCGGGGGTTTTTGGACGTTGTCTTCTGCTCGATGGAGATGGCAGGCGAGAGGCCGTCGATGCTGTCGACGTCCGGCTTCTTCATCAGCCCGAGGAACTGCCGCGCGTAGGCGGAGAGCGACTCCACGTAGCGCCGCTGCCCCTCGGCGTAGATGGTGTCGAAGGCAAGCGTGGATTTCCCGGATCCGGACACGCCGGTGAGGACGATGAGCCGATCCCGCGGGAGTTCGACGGTGATGTCGTTGAGGTTGTGCTCCCGCGCCCCCTTGATGACGATATTCTTCATTGGTGCGTGCAGATATGTTGGTCTTCCTACCTCATAGCCGTTTGCCGATCCCAAATTTTAAATAGGTGTTTGGAACGGAGCCCGGAACGCAGCCGATCTGGAGGGCTCCGGCTGCGGGCGGCGGGACCGGGGAGAAGAATGCCATCCGGGCCTCCGGCACCGAGAGCCGGACTGTCTTTCACGGGTGCGATCGTCCCGCCAGACCCTCTGCAGGGTCAGGCTTTTTGCTTTTCCCGGTCCAACCGATATACACGAAAAAGGAACTCTTTTTCGTGCAGGAGGATCGGTTAGTGCAGAGTGCGGGTGCCCCCCGGCGGGTCGTCGAGGTCGTGCAGGACAGGCACGGGAACCGGATTGAGATATTCGACCCCCCGTTCTACCGTAAGGAGTTCGAGGACGCCTACCGGTTCATCATCGATGACTACCGGGTGGCGCCGAGGGAGATCGGCCTCTTTCTGCCCTGCGCCGTGCGGAAACCCTACAGTCAGAGCCCGAGCCACCAGCTCTTCAGGCGGATCATCGACGGCGTCCTTGACCCGGAGGAGTACCATATCGTCATATTCGGCACCTGCGGGACCGTCCCTGCGGAACTCGAGTGCATGTACCCCTACCAAAACTACCACTACATGCTCGGCAAGACCACGGACGGGCGGGTCCGGCAGGACTTCCACCGGATCGAGGTCTACCGGCTGAAGGGCTACCTTGAGAAGACCCGCGACACCTACCGGCACCGGCTCGCCTACTGCATCGGGCCGTTTCGGAAGGCAATGGTTGAGGCGTCGGAGGAGACCGGGATCGCCGTCGACCTGCTGCCTTCCGACCCGATGATCGAGCGGCTCTACGACATCGACTGCCCGTTCCCCGAAGGCAGCCTCTCGATGCAGGGCTACATCGACGAGTTCCAGGCGGGTCTCGCGAGGCTGGCGGGGATGGTGCACACCGGGGGCACGACGGCTCTGGAAGGGTGCCCGGAGCGGCGGGGGCCGGTGAGGGCGTGAGGGGTGGTGGGATGCGAAGGAAAAGAGCTGTTTGAGTTTCGTTAAGCCCCTTTTCAGCTCCCTTCAGTTGCACCTGGCACGGATTTCAAGGGAATATCGCGTTTGGGGAGGGGCTGACGGGGAGGGGGGAGTATTCCCCCCTCCCCTGTCCCCACCCCCCTCCGTGGCGATAGCCACCACGGTCCACTGCACCGGGTTTTTTCCTCGATTCACCCACCCTGTTCGTCGTGACTTACTCGCAAATTCAGGCTCATACTCAAAGTATTTAGGGTCTCACCCAACCAAAACCGGATTCCCCAACCCCCCTCACTTCGGCTTATACCGCCCCCACTTCTCAAGCGCTCCCTTCAGTTCGGGGGCCTTCTCCGCCTTCTCCTCAAGCGTCTCCCCCTCTTTCCAGGCCTCGATCGCCTGCATGGTGGCCTCTGCGCCCGCCCGCGTGCCCTTCGGGTGGCCGTGGATGCCGCCGCTGACCAGGAGGACGAGTTCGGTGCCGTAGATGTCGAGCACGTCCGGCACGAGCCCGGGGTGGAGCCCGCCCGACGAGGCGGGAAAAGCACTCTTGATCTCGCCCCAGTCCTGGTCGAGGGCCATGTGGTCCACCGCGTTCGTGTGCTTCTCCCGGAGCATATCCGCAAGCACGGTGGCCTCCGCCCGCGTGCCGACCAGTTTCCCGACGGCCGTGCCGGTGTGGATCTGCGAGACGCCGATGAGCCGCATCATCTTCGCCAGGAACTGCATCGTGATCCCGTGCCTCTCGTCCCGGTCGAAGGCCGCGTGCATCGCCCGGTGGGCGTGGATCGCAAGCCCGAGGTCGGAGCAGTAGTCCCGGAGGGTCGCGACCGCGGCGGTCCCGGCAACCACGACGTCGATCATCGCGTAGTTCCAGCCGTAGTCCGCAAGCAGCTTCGCCCGCTTCTTCATGGTCTCCGTCTCGGCCGTGATGTTGATGAACGCAGACTTCACGTCGCCGGTCTCCTGCTCGGCCTTATCACGCATCTTCGTCATGGCCCGGACGCGGTCGTCGAACCGGTTAAACGAGTGGGACGTCAGATTCTCGTCGTCTTTGACGAAGTCAAACCCGCCCATCCAGGTTTCGTAGCCAACCTCTGCGTGCTCCTCTGCCGTGAACCCCACCTTCGGCTTTGCGACCGCGCCCGTCAGCGGCCTGCCGTGGACCTTCATCATATCCCGGATCCCTTCCATGCCGAAGTGCGGTCCCTTGAAGTGCTGGAGGTATTCGGCCGGGAGCGAGGCATCGATCAGCCGCAGGCGGTCGAGCGCCTTCATCCCAAAGATGTTGCCGGCGATGCCGCTCAAGAGCTGGGCAGCGTTCCCTTCCTCCCAGAGAGCGAGGGGATAGGCGATCTTCACGTAGTTCCCCTCGATCTCGAACGCCTTCGCCTGGAGGTCCCGCATCCGGGGCGGCAGGGTAAAGAGCGTGGTCCACGTCCCGGTCGAACTCTCGGACGCGATTCTCCCGACCGCCTCCACCCTGCTGATCCCCTCCGCGGGCTCGAAATAATAGAGGGCCACGAGTTCGTCCGGGCCGGGGGTATGGTTTAAGTCAACAAACTCTTCGTACCAGTCAATCGCCATAGAATCACCTCTTGAAGAAAGGGGTGCCCGGGTAGAAAAACCTTCCATTCGGAGCAGGCCAGAGAGGCCTGCAGGCGCCGGATTTATCAGCCGGCGGTCCAGAAGGTGCATCATGGAAAGACCCGTTGAGAACACCCGCTCGCTCTTCGACTACGACGCAGGGGAGCCGCCCGGTGTCAGGGCGACCGGCATCGATGTGACGATCCGCGACCTGACGTATCAGGCCGCTCCAGAACGCTGGGTCCGGGCCTATCTGGTGGCCCCGACCCCCGATCAGCCGCAACTCGCCGGCCTCCTCTTTCTCCACCCGGGGCCCGGGAGCCGGGCCACGTTCCTGGCCGAGGCCGTGACTCTTGCCGGGTTGGGTGCGGTCTCCCTGCTCGTCGACGCCCCCTGGGCCGATGACGGGGCAGCGGCCTGGGGCCGGGCGGTTACGGACCCCGGGGAAGCGGTGCGCGAGCACGTCCGGACGGTGATCGACCTTCGCCGGGGGCTTGACCTCCTTATAGCGCGGCCGGATGTCGATCCGGACCGGCTCGGGTTCGTGGGCCACAGTTTCGGGGCGCTCATCGGAGCGGTGCTCGCCGGCGTCGACCGGCGGGTGAAGGCCGCGGTCCTGATGGCGGGCACCGGGAGGTTTGCCGACGTCGCCGCCGTGAACCTGCCCGATCTGCAGGGCGAGAGGCTGGAGCACTACCGCCGGACGCTCGCGGAGATCGGCCGGGCCGCACCCCCCCCTCTCCTCTTCCAGTCCGCTCTTCGCGACGAGGTCTTTTCGGAGGAGCAGTCCCGGGAATTCTTCGAGTGGGCGAACGACCCGAAGTCGCTCGAATGGTACGACGCAGGCCATTACCTGGATGAGGCGGCCCGCCGCGACCGTATCGCGTGGCTGGCCGGGCGGCTCTCTCTGGAGCGGCGGGAGCCGGACCGTTCCCGGTAGCGGTTCTCCGGGGTTTGAACCCGTGCCTTCCCGGGTAAGGGTGCGATGACGGCAGGAACGGGATCCAAAATATTACAAATAATACAAATAGGTAATAATTGGTAAAATTATTATAGGGTTAATTCATACTAGTGTGTGGCCAGGCATTGCCCGTGATGAACCCTGCCTGCGCCTCGCCTCTATCCGTCATACCATTCCGATGCGCTACTGCACGTCCTTCCATACCCACCCAACAACTTTTTGCCGTCCGTCCCGGGCCCGCACCATTCCTGCCGGAGTGCTCCCGTTGCCCTTCCGCGGGGGGTAACGCATCACTCGGCAATCCCGTCGAGGGCCTTCTCGATCCGGTCCACCTTCGCCTCGATCCGCTCCATCGACTGCCGCAGCATCTGCAGATCTGCACCGGCCACCGCGTTCTTCTGCCCCGCCGCATTCGCTATCTGGTCTTCAATCCACTCCTTGAGCCTTACGACAATGATGAAGAGCAGCGTGAGGATACCAAATTGGATGATAATCCAGACTGACCCGGCGAGCACGGCATTCAAGGAGTGCGAACCGCCGAGCAAGCCGGCAACAAGGCTGCTGATCACGAGCAGTGCGATGACGGCGCCCCAGAGCACCTTCAGGTAGAGTTTCCACCTATCCTGTTTCATCCTTCGACCTCTCTAATGACATAATCACGTCCAGGTTCAGCACCAGCTCAAACGGCACCGCCCGGTAGTACCTCCGCAGGTACGGCGGCTCGTCCGACGTCCTGCTGGTCCCTTCCGCGAGACCGAGCTTCTCGAGCTGCCGCAGGTAGATGGCGACCAGCGGCCGCGATATGCCGAGCTCTTCGGCGATCTCGCGGGCATACTTCTCGTCGGCCGCAATCGCCCTGAGTATGGCAAGCCGCTGCTCGTTCCCGAGCAGGGAGAGCAGCCGTGCCAGTTCGGGGAGGGTGCTGAAAGAGAATGTCAACAGGTGTTAATTATTTTTTACACATATGAATATTCCGATACCACATCTCATACGCCGCCCGGGCTTTCCGAACCGCGAATTGCCCTTTTTCGGTGGATAGGCTGGACTCGCTCCCCCTCCTTTCCCGGCTGTCGTACCGTAACCTTCTTGTTCCGCCGGGTGCGTTCACGGGCTGCAGGAGTCTGAGTATGACCGCTGACAGGGTGCGGAAGAACACGCCGCCCGAGATTAACGCCCGGATCGATCGCGAGATCGCCGGGAGTATTCGTTATTTTGCCGCACAGGACAACTTCGAGATAACGAGGCGTATCCGTGAACCAGACCGTGAATGGGATGTCGAGCGGGCGCTGGAGGCGAATGCCGCTCTCCTCGGGGCGATAGGACTCGCGCTCGGAATTTTCCGCGACCGGCGGTGGCTGGTCCTGCCGTTCCTGCTGCAGCACGCCGTGCAGGGATGGTGCCCGCCGCTTGAGGTCCTCCGGCGGCTGGAATTCCGTACGAGAAAGGAGATCGACCGGGAGAAGTATGCCCTGAAGGTGCTGCGCGGCGACTTCGCGGACCTGCACCTCTCTGCCGGAGGTTCGACGGCGGATCGCGCCGAGGCGGCCCTCCGGGCGGCGGATGCGTGGAATGGATAACGGTCGGGGAGAACTCCCCGGGGACGTGCCGCCCCGGGGTTGGTCCGGCGGATCAGGATAAGGTGGGTTGTAGGAGAGCCGCGTTACGCGTTCTCCCCGCCGGCATCGTCGGGATGGGCAGGCTTTGCAGGACCCGTCCGGGAGTGCATCCGGTCAGGGGTCCGGCCTTTCGCGGTCTCGCGTGGGCGCCGCCGATCTGGTGCTGCCCGCACCCGGTGGACTTTGGGCAATCGCCTGAGTACATGCCTGTGTGGTCCGGCCAGAGCGCCCTCCCGGGATCCGCCGCAGATGCCGGAAGTGCGACGGAGACGATAGGGAGAGCCGCTCAGGGCCGATTATCGCGTTGCCCCCCTGCGGTGGGAATGGTTCCGCACCGGCATACAGGACTCTGACCCGGGAATGATATATTGTTACGACAGCTGCGGTGGGATCGTTGAACCGCCCGGTTCAACGCCTCCGGCAAGATCCCGTATGCGATCGAGTGCCAGCAGCGCATCCTCGCGTTTTTGGTCGACAGCGTGCTCCGCGGCAAATGCCGCGAACCGGGCGAGGTCTTCCGGATCCGCCGCCCCGGCCGCCGCCTCGACGACCTCGTCGTAGGTCCGTTCGGGAAAATAGAGTTCCCGGGCCGCGTCGAGAAGCACCCGGGCAGCGTCGGCGCCGATCACCCCGCATTCCAGCGCCCGCTGCAGGGTCGCCCGGATGTTCACGAGCGGTTCCGAGAGCGGGATGAACGTCTCAGGGTCGAAGAGGAGCGCCACCTCGTCGTCGGCGACGAGCCTTCCCTCCCGGTAGGCACGGTAGATCTCCCCGACGCCCTCCATCCCGAAGGTGTCGAGTTCCGCGGCCCGGAGCGCGCCCATGCTGGAGGCGCCGACGACCCGCACCCCGGCCCGGAGCGCGGCGAGGATCTCCCGGTGCGCTACGGCGCAGTCCTGGAAGAAGACGCCGTCGATGAGCCCGATGATCCGGGCCCCGGCGTCTGCGGCCCGGGTTATGTCGCCCCGTTTTGCCGGAGGACGGTAATCGGCGTCGAGGATCTTCCGGGCGGTCGCGTGATCACAGCTGGGACCGAGGAAGACGACGACTTCGTGCGTCACGGCACCTCCTTCCCATCCGGTCCTGGTCCATCGCGTACATCTCCAGCCCCGGCACGATCACCCGGACGACCGGGATGCCGATCTCCGGCCGGGTGAGGTCGACCACGATCACCCGGGAGAGCCCCGCCACGCTGAGCCGGTCGGTGACGTGGTTGATGTCGGTGAGGAAGTCGTCGCTGTCAAACGACGGCATGGCCGCAAACTCGACCGTTTCGGACTCCGCGAACCAGTGCCGGTTCAGCCGTTTCGTCCGGTCGTAGCCGATCTTCTTCCTGACGTCCGCCGTATCGGTATCCTCCCGGGCGCCGTGGATCTGGGTCAGCCGGCTCTGGGCGACCTCCGTGAGCGCCCGGAGGACCGCGATGTGGGCGCTCGTGTGCGACCCCATGCCGATCGTGAGGAGTGTGGGGTCCTTAAGCACCACGTCGTCGGCCACCGCGGCCACCGTGGGGATCCCGATATCGCTCGTGATATCCTTGAGGGTGACCTCGACGCCGGCGGCCGCGAACTTCGCGAGCAGGTCGGCAGCGAGCCCGCCGGCGATCCCCTCGATCCGGGGGCCGGTGTTCCGGGTGACCTCGACGAGCGACCAGGCGTCACGCTCGACCACCTCCATCAGGGCATGGAAGGTCGCTTCCTCAAGCGTGTTCCCGGAGGCAAGCCCGTTGGTGTTGGTCCTGAAGAGGCGGCCGCAGGTCAGCGGGAGGGGGTGAAAGACCGCGTGGGCCGGGACGAGCACCTCCTCCTCCTGCACGATGTCGTATCCCCCGACCCAGGGGACCGCTATATCGGCGGGGACCCGTTCGGGCAGGATCAGGGTTGCCGGGTCGAGGGCGGTCGTCCGGGCCGAGACCTCGCTGTACCTCCCGATGATGGGCTGCCGGTCGTCCATCTCTCCCGAGTAGCGCTCGATCCCTTCCATCATCGCCGAGACCTCCGCCTCGATCGGGGTGGCGCCTTTGCCGTTGTAGACCGATATCGCTCCCGCTTCAGCGGTCGGCCGGATGCTCGAGAAGACCGGGATCCCGATCCGGTCGAGGTTCGTGATGTCGGCAACCCGGGTGATCCCCGCCGCCGGGAGTCTCGCCTGCGCCCGGCGAAGCGTCTCTTCGGGCGGGACCGTCCGCTGCGTCTCCTTCGCGTAGGCCTTCCGGCACGACTGCAGCCGGATCATGCGTCGCCCCCGTGGGACTCGCCCGGCACCCAGCGCTCGCCGTCTTTCCCGATCTCCTTCTTCCAGATCGGCACGCTCTGCTTGATCCGCTCGAGGATATACTCGCAGGCGTCGAACGCCTCCTTCCGGTGGCCGGCGCCGACGACGATGAGGAGGATGTTCTCCCCGACCCGGAGCCTTCCTACCCGGTGGATGATATCGACGGCCTCGATCGGGAAATCTGCAAGCGCCTCGTCCCGGATCGTCTCCATCTCCTTCACCGCGACCTCCTCGTAAGCTTCAAGATCCATCACCTCGATCCCGTCGTCCCGAACAACGCCGAGGAAGGTGACCAGGGCACCCATATCGGGCCGCTTTACCCGGCCGATCACTGCATTCACGTCGAAATCGTCTCGTGTTACGCTGATCATTCCAGTCCCTCCGTCACCCGCCCGCCACCGGCGGGAAGAGTGCGACCTCGTCCCCGTCGGCGAGGGTGAGCGTCCCGGCCTCCGCACGCCGCACGCGCCTGCCGTTGTGCATCAGGATCACGTACCCCCGGAGTTCTCCGCTCTCCTCAAAGAGCGCCTCTCCTGCCTGCTCCGAGGTTTCCCCGACCGCCGCAAGCAGCCGGCTCATCGTCGCCCCCTCGGGGACCTCCAGTGTGAGGTCCCCCCCGATGGCCTCCCGCAACCGGGCAAAAGCCCTGACCCGAACCTGCATTTCTTCATCTCCTCGAGCACCGGCCGCTTCCGCACGCGGTGCACTCTTCCTGCCGCTCGACCGACAGGGTCGTCATGGTGGCGGCCCGCCCGTCCCAGATGAGCAGCCTGTTCGTGAGAAGGTCGCCGGTGCCGGTGATATACTTGATCGCCTCGTTTGCCTGGACAAGCCCGATGATCCCGGGCGTGGTGCCGACCACGGGGGTGGCGCCCTCCTCGGGCGGGGCGATTGGGATGATGCACTCCAGGCAGGCCGTCCGGCCGGGGATGATCGTCGTCGCCTGCCCGTCAAAGCCCCTGACCGCCCCATGGATGAGCGGCACGCGGGCGTCGAGCGCCACCCGGTTGAGGGTGTAGCGCACCCGGTAATTATCGGTGGCATCGACGATGAGGTCTGCCCCGCCCACGAGCGCGGCGGCGTTTTCTTCGTCGACGGCGGCATACGTCGCAACGACCGTGATCTCCGGGTTCTGCGCCCGGAGTTTCTCGGCCGCCGACTCGACCTTCGCCCGCCCGATGTCACGATCTCCATGGAGCACCTGGCGGTTCAGGTTGGTCCTGTCCACGACGTCGCCGTCGACCAGCCTGACCTCCCCGACACCGGCGGCGGCAAGGTAGAGAGCAACCGGGCACCCGAGCCCGCCGGCCCCGACGATGACGACCCGGGCACTTGCGAGCCGTTCCTGCGCCTCTTCTCCGAAGAGCGCGACCTGCCGCCTGTAGCGTCCCGGTTCCCGATCCGTGAGCATCTTCCTCTCAGTCCTCCGTGCAGGTGAATACGCAGTTATGTGGTGTCCCGGGCGATTTGAACGTTGTGATTCCATAGAGTCGCCACTGCCCGCAGCCGGGTCGGGGAGTCGGGCACCCGGCCGAGACCGGTTCGATTCGGCGAAATATATATATCTAAGGCGATGGATACTCCGCCGGGACAGTCAGTGACCCCGGAACAGGGAGTGAGAGCATAACAACGGGACTTATCGACGATAGGGAGAGCTGGGATACGTTCGTGGACGAGAGCGCCTCCGGCCGCCTTTTCCATAAATGGGACTTTATGAACATTCCGATGATCAGCCGGTCCTACTTCGAGGACCTCTTCCTGGCATATCCCGATGAGCTCGGGCTCTACTACCTCTACGACGGCGACGGCGCGGTGACGGGCGTGCAGGCCACCCAGGAGTACAAGGCCTTCACCCTCTGGATGGGGGCCCCGAAGATGACCGCAATGCCCGGCAACGAGTTCCTGCAGTGGCTCCTCCTCGGGCAGGCCAAGGAGCGGGGGTACCGAAAGATGGAGAATGTCGGGGCGAACAACGAGAACATAAACCTCTTCAAGTCCAAGTTCAACCCTTCCCTCACTCTCATTCTGGAGGTGAGCCGGCAGGACCTCTTCGGCAGGGTTGCACGGTGGGCCTACAGCACCATCGCAAGCAAGGGGCCGGTGAAGCGCAAGGTCCTCTCGTATATCGAGTGACTGCTACTCGTTGTCATTTAAGTCCATGAATTCCCTTTCACGCCCTTCGCATCCCTCACGGCCTGCCTTCTGTGTGGGACCATGGGCATGCCCCTGCAAGTGGACCGTGGGGATATCGCCTCGCGGGGGAGGGGGAGCCCCCCTCCCCTGTCTCCATCCACAAGTAGACGTGTAACCCCCACCCCGCCCGGCCTCCGGCCTCCTCCCCCGCCCCCTGGAGGGGGGGGCAGTCATGGCGATACCCGGTGGAAAGCCGTGCTCCGGAGTGCGACCATCGGGAGAGACGGATCCGGGTTCAACAAAGCCGAAAGTTTTCTGTTCTGCGTGAGGGCATAGCGCCCGCCCCCACACGCCAAAATTCCTGAAATAACGTGACAGGATGCACTATTCCCTGCCCTCAAACCTGACCAGCGCAGGTGACGCCGGCCTTCCGACGAGTGCCAGGGCATCGGATATGCGGTCGGTGATCGTAAGATCGCCGCCGGTTCTCTCCCGGTACTCCCCGGCGAGGCAGGCGGTGTGGTAGCGGTATGTCCGGTCCCGGGTGATGAAGATCAGGTCCTCTGCGAGGTTTGCAAGCAGCGTCTCCCAGATGAGCTCGTCGCCGATGGTATCCTTACCCATGCTCTTTGGGGGGTTGCCGAGGAGTTTGCGGCGGTGGGCCCGCGTGACGAGTTCATCGGTCCGATGGATGACCCGCACGGCGGGGTCGCCGGAGAGATCGGTGAACGCCCGGGCGATCGGGTCGGCGGCGGGCTCTCTTATCATGCTCTCTGTGGGTATGGCGGCCCCCTTAACGGGCACGATATGCATTAAGATGGGGAAGTTTTCTTCGTTTTCTCGGAACAGGGGTAACAATACCGAATCAAAATGCTTAAGAATTATATCAGTTCATCTCTCCGTAATAGGTTGGGAGCATGTTCCGTATTCTCGTGGTCGATGATGAGCCGACCCTTCTCGAACTGAACCAGATCTACCTGGAGCGGTCCGGAGATCTGCAGGTTGAGACGACGTCATCGGCAGTGCAGGGGCTCGACATGCTATCGCGAGCCCCGTACGACGCCATCGTTGCCGACTACGAGATGCCGGAGATGAACGGTATCGCATTCTTAAAAGAGGTCCGCAACAGGGGCATGGGGATACCGTTCATCATCTTCTCCGGGCGCGGCCGCGAGGAGGTCATCATCGAGGCGCTCAACAGCGGGGCGGACTTCTACCTCCAGAAAGGCGGCAACCCCTCCGCCCAGTTTGCCGAACTCCGGAACATGATCTTCCAGGCGGTCAGGCGGAGACAGGCAGAGGCCGAGGTGCAGCGGGCCGGAGACCTGTACCGGAGCATCTTCGATCATACCGGCTCTGCCACCATCATCATCGAGAGCGATATGACGATTGCCCTCGCGAACAGCGAGTTCGAGCACCTTACCGGCCACTCGCGTGAGGAGATGGAGGGAAAGATGCCCTGGACGGCATTCGTCGCCGCAGAGGATATCGAGCGCCTCAAGAGCTACCACCGGCAACGGCGGATGGACCCCGGTTCGGCGCCGGGGACCTATGATTTCCGGCTGGTCGACCGGCACGGCAGGCGAAAAGATCTGCACATGACGATCGGGATTATTCCGGGGACGGATCGCTCCGTTGCGTCGATGATCGATGTATCCGACCGGAAACGGTTCGAGGACGAGTTGAGCGCGGCGCACGAGCAGATGACCGCAGCGTTTGAGGAGGCGAAGGCAAGCCAGGAGTCACTCGCGGCGCAGTGCCGCGAGATGGAGGATTACCAGGCAAACCTCCGGGGCATCATAGATTTCCTTCCCGACCCGACGTTTGTGCTCGACCACACGGGGAGGATCACCATCTGGAACCAGGCGATCGAGTTGATGACCGGAGCCCGGAAGAGCCAGGTCATCGGGTCCGGGCCGGAAGCCATCTACGAGGCAATGCCCGGGTTACGGTCTCCGCTGCTTGCGGAGACGATCCTCTCCCGGGGGTCCGGGGAGGGTGTCACCCGGGAAGTCTGTGTCACCTCGCTCCGCACCGGGGAGGAGGTCTGCCTCTCGGCGAAGGCATCGCCGCTCTACGATGCACAGGGGAGGCTCTCCGGCGTGATCGAGTCGCTCAGGGACATCACCGAGTCAAAACAGATGGAAGCGCGGATCCGGAACCGGGTAGACCTGGAACGGGTGGTGAGTTCGATCTCCGCGCGATTCATTGCCCTGAACCCCGCAGATCTCAAAGACGCCCTGGAGGAGACGCTCTGGGTCCTCGGGTCGTTCCTCGATGTCGACCGGAGTTACATCTTCCGCTTCTCCGCCGACCTCACCCGTGCGGAGAACACCTACGAGTGGTTTGCAGAAGGAATCAAGCCGGATATCGGAGTGCTGCAGGATCTCCCGAACAACATGATCTCCCGGGGAATGGAGCTGATCGAGGCCAGAAAACCGATCTGCATCCCCGATGTGGCCGATCTCCCGGCAGAGGCGGCGGAGCGTGACTTTCTCATGGGATACGGGGTCCGGTCGCTCCTCCTGGTGCCGATTGCGACCGCTGACGAGCTCCTTGGGGTCATCGGGTTTGAGACCATCCTGCAGACGCGGCCCTGGTCGGACGAGGATCTCTCGCTGCTCACGATCGTCGGCAACCTCTTCGCCGACCTCTTCTCCGGGATTCGCGTGCACGAGCGGCTTCGCGAGAGTGAGGAGCGGTTCAGGACCCTTGTTGAGCGGTCGCACGACTGTTACATCCGTGCAACTACGACGCCGCTGGCGATCGAGTATGTCAGCCCCTCATGTGAGCGCCTGATCGGGTACACACGGGAGGAGATTCTGAGCGATCCGGGGCTCATCGGACAGTCGATTCACCCTGACGACCGGGAGACCTACCTGACCCTGCTCCGGGAGCGGGATGCATGTGCCAGCCAGCCGTATGCCTTCCGGGTACGCCGGAAAGACGGGCGCTACATCTGGGTTGAGGTCTGCACGATCCCCGTCTACGGGAACGACGGACAGGCGGTCGCGATCGATTACGCGGTCCACGACATCGATGCCTGGAAACAGACCGAGGCGGCGCTCATCCAGGCCAACAAGAAGCTCACCCTGATGAACAGCATCGTGCGGCACGATATCTTGAACCAGGTCACGGTGGTGCTCGGCCATATCGCCCTCCTCCGGGACCGGCCGCTCGACCCGGACGTCGCCGCAGCCCTCGGAAAGCAGCAGGCCGCCGTCGAGATAATACAGTCGCAGATCGAGTTCACGCGGGATTACCAGGACCTCGGCGTCCACTCCCCCCGGTGGTTCCCCGTCGAACCCCTGGTCATGGCGGCGGTAAAAGCGCTCCGGCCGGCCGGGATCCGGCTCGCCACCGACCTCGACGGAGTTTCCGTCTACGCCGATCCGCTCCTCTCGTCTGTCTTCTACAACCTCCTGGAGAACGCCATGCGGCACGGCAGGACCGTGACGGAGATCCGGGTCACGGCCGTTCTGGACGGCGGCGGTGCCCGGATTGTCTGGGAGGACAACGGCGTCGGCGTCCCCATCGAGCATAAGCAGCGGATATTCGAGCGGGGTTTCGGGAGCCACACGGGGCTCGGACTTTTTCTCGTAAAAGAGGTTCTCTCGATCACCGGGGCCACCATCCGGGAGACCGGCGAGCCCGGGAAAGGGGCAAGATTCGAGATTACGGTCCCGGAGGGCAACGCCCGGTACGGGTAAAGGGGTCGGATTTGCCCCTGCAACTTCCCGCCGGCGTCTTTTGGATCGGCCCTATCGCCGCCCGTATTTCCTGAACATATACCAGAGCCCTGCGGCGACCCCGGCCATCACCAGGAGGCCGAGCACCGCGACGTAGGACTGCTCTTTGACCACGATCCGGTACTCGTCCTCCGCTTCGGCCTGGTCGCTCTTCACCGCGGCGACGACCTTGTACTCGCCGGCGACGATATCGGCCGGCGGGACTACCGTCACCTGCACCGTCGCCCGTTCGCCGGCTTCAAGGCTCGCGACCGAGGCCGGGTCGACGGTCACCCGCCACCCTTGCGGCGCGCTCATGTTGACCTCGATGTTCGTCAGCGCTCCCCCGGTGCCGGCGTTCGAGATCGTCATATCGAACGCGAGGGTGTCGCCGCGGTCGATATCGTGGCGGTAACTCTTTGCGTAGGTCCGCATGTCGTAGGACCCCCGGAGCCGGAGCGTCAGGTTCTCCTCGTACTGCCGGGCGGAGGAGCCGATCACCGCCGTGAAGTTGTACTCGCCGACACCCACCGAGTAGGGCGGGATGAAATCGAGGTAAAGGGACTTCTCTTCACCGGAAGGGACGTAAATCTCCGAGACCTCCTCGGTGGCGTCACGGCTCTCCTTGAACCGGGCATACCACTGCTCGGGGAGGCCGAGTACGGCGAGGGTGTAGGTATCATCGTTTCTGCCGGCGTTCTTCAGGGTCATCTCATACTGCGGGTTCGAGCCGATCGCCGCCATCCTGGATGGGGACTTCACCCTGAGTTCGGCAAAGAAGTTCTCCTTCTCGAGCGGCACGATGCCGAGATCGGTCGTCTTACCGATCCGGACCTCGACATCCTCCTTCTCCCACGCCCGGTAGCCGGGCCGGGTGACTCTGACGGTGTAGGTGCCCATCGGGATGCCGATGGAGACCTTGCCCTCGGCGGTCGCGAGCATCCCCTCGACCCGGGTATCGCCGTCGTAGGCGCTGACATCGGCGCTCTTCACCACGTTTCCTTCCTTATCCACCACGGTGGCCTCAAGGGTTCCCACTTCGCCGCTGTGGGTCTTCGTGACCCTGACGTAGAGCCAGATCGTGCCTTCGCCGATGCCCACCCGGATGGGGTACTCCCCTACCGCGGCATGGCCGGAGGTCTCGGCCACCAGGCGGACGGTCTTTGTCTCGCCGGCCGGGATCAGCATCCTGTAGACGTCGCGGTCTTCGGCCTCAAACCGGATCTTCCAGTTGTCGGTGCCGCGGTAGGTCCAGTAGTTGAGGAGGCATGTTCCCGTATCTCCCCGGTTCGTGACCGCCAGATCGAAGACGGCGGTGTCGCCGGCTTCAATCATCTCGCCCGGGAAGCCGCACCGGATCTCCGTCGAAATCGTCCCGCCCTGTGCCGCCGCCGCTCCCGGGGCCATGAGGAGGGCCAGGAGGACAAGTATTCCCAATCTTCTGACAGTCGTCGTCTCACCTGATATCCATCCGCATGAACTTCACGTAGGTCGCGGCGAAGAAGACCGACGGGAAGACGATGAGCGCGGCGATGTTCATCCAGACCCGGCCGAGGGCATCGGCAAGGCCGGCCGTCTCCTCCGGTGCCGTGTCGTAGGGCGAGTAGGCAATCGCGGCAATCTGCGGGTTGGTGACCGCAATCGCGACGGTGAAGTAGTTCATCTGCGGTGAGAGGAGGTTCGAGACGTCGCTGATGAATCTCCGTTTCTCGACGTAGGTCTTCATCGCCTCTTCGTAGGCCGTCCACTCCGGGTCTTCGGTCCCGCCGTATACCACGCTCTGCGAGGCGCTGCTGACGAAATACCCGCTGCTCGCGGTCCGCACGATCTCTTTTGGCATGGGACCCATCTCGGGCGGCTCGGGCGGGTCGCCCGCGAAAGCGCCTGCGGCCATCATCCCGAACATGGGGAGGAGCGAGGAGACGGCGAAGAAGATCACCAGGGTGTAGATCAACGCGTTCCCGCTCTCTTTTGCGACCGTCGACATCGTGAGCGCGACGGCGAAGTAGGCAAGCAGGAACCCGAGCGAGACCGCCCCGAAGATCAGGATGGCGGCGAACTCGTCCACCGTCGGGACGACCGAGAAGACGAGGAGCATGGCGATGGCGATGGCGAGTGCGAGCGCCATGGCAAATCCCAGGGCGGCGACGCCCCCGAGCGCCTTGCCGTTGATGATCTCGTCCCGGTAGACCGGGTGGGAGAGGAGCGACTTGAGCGACCGGGTCTCCTTCTCCTTTGAGACCAGATCGAACCCGATGGCAATGGCAAGGATGCCGCCAAGCATCGTCATGTAACTCATCATGGATATAAAGACGTACATGATCGAGGGTTTCTGGGGCATCCAGCTCGAATACGGGTCTTCGATCTCCTGCATCTGCTGGAGCTGCTCGGTATACGACTCCAGGCTGTCGTTATACTGCCCGATGCCTTCGTAGATGCTGATCGTCGATATCACGAGAAGCAGCGCGAGGATGATGATGAACCGCCTGCTGGTGATGTGGTCGGAGAACTCCTTCCGTGCTACGTTGAACAATCGATCCAGCGCCATCATGTCACCTCCGGTAAGCCGCCATGAAGACGTCCTCGATCTCCGGCTCTTCGACCCGCATCTCCCGGACATGCAATCCCTGCGAAAAGAGGGTTTCCGTGAGCCGGTCCCGGATATCGGTCTTTGCCCGGACAACCGCACGGTTCCCGCTCCTCTCGATGGCGATGATATCGGGGTCTTCGAGCGCCGGCAGGCGCTCCCGGGTCTCGACCACGATCCGGACGGTGTCGCCGTCCGGGGATGCGAGCGTCCGGGCGACCTCCTCGAGCGTCCCCTGCGCCACAAGTTTTCCTTTTGCGAGCAGCCCGACGGTCCGGCAGACTTCCCTGACCTCGGAGAGGATGTGGGAGGAGACAAAAACCGTCTTTCCCTCGCCGGCGAGGGCGAGGACGAGTTCCCGGTACTCCCGGACGCCCTCGGGGTCGAGGTTTGCCGTCGGTTCGTCGAAAAAGAGCACCTTCGGATCGTTGATCAGCGCCTGGGCGAGCCCGAGCCGCTGCTTCATGCCGCGGGAGTACTCTCCGGCCTTCTGGGTGACGCCGTCGAGGTGGACGAGTTCGAGCAGTTCGGCGATCCGCTCTTTGCGCTTCCTCGCGTCCATCCCGTAGAACCGGGCGAAGTAGTCCAGGTTCTGTTCGCCGGTCATGTTCCCGTAGAACCCGACGTCTTCGGGGAGGTAGCCGATGATCTCCTTCACGTTCAGCGGGTCTTTGGCGACCTCGATCCCGTCGACGAAGCACCGGCCGCCGGTGGGCTCGATCATGCCGGTGAGCATCAGGATCGTCGTGCTCTTCCCCGCTCCGTTCGGGCCGAGGAAGCCGAATATGTCGCCTTCCCCGACCTCAAGGTCCAGACCGTCGACGGCCGCCTTTCCGTTGTATACTTTTGTGAGGTTCTCCGTTCGTATCATTGCACACCTCGCCGTGCCAGTGTGGCGGCGCCTGTTGCAGACTTTGATATTCTCATATTAACGTTTTCTGTGACAAGCGTCTACTCTTCGGAGGGGGATCATGATTCCAGCAGTTTCAAGGTCATGGTTCTTTCGAAGGCGCCCGGTGATCCGCCGTAAATCCGGCGACTGCCCGCGTACCGCCCCCCGCGCGGCGTGAGTCCCGGGACCGGGATACTCTGCAGCGACGCCCCAATGAGGATGCAGCCCTGCTCGCTCATCCGTCAGGCAGTCTACGCCAGAGTATGGGCGGGAGCGGGAGATAAGGCGATGGTTAACTACGAAAAAAATCGGACCTATAAGAAGGGCCGCAATCCGGAAACCTTTTCTCCCGCCGGTCTGATGGTTCCTCTGATTGATATGAGAAGGTTATTTTGTGCAGCAGCGGTTCTCGTGCTCGCATCCCTGGTGCTCGCGGCCGGGTGCACGTCGGCCCCGTCCCAGGCGGGGCATGTGACGATCCGGGGCGTGGACATCAGCATTCCGGACGGTCAGCCGCCGTCGAACGTCACCCGGGTCACGGTGGTCCCGTACCTTGACGCGGTCTATGCAGCAGTGGACGGCGTCGACCTGCAGGTCAGCGCAAAAGAGGCCGGGACGGATATCGTCGTCGCGGAGACGGTCCTCCCCATCGGCAACCTGACGAGCGGCAGGACTGCGAAGGAGGAGATTGAGCTCGCGCTCGAGAACGGCAGGCGCTACGATATCTGGGTGACGGTGTGGCAGGACGGGCGCATGCGGGAGTCGGGCTCGGTGAACGTCTTCCTCCCGGACAGGACGACAGCCGGGCAGCGGCTGGCATACTCGCTCCTCTCCGTCTCCGCGCTCGACGTCATGACCCCGGAGATCGACGCCGACCCGATCACGCTCGATATCGTCACCGCCATCACGAACGGCGGCCAGGCCTCCTCCGGGGATCTTGCGATGGAGGTCCGGGCCGTCAACCTCCAGACCGGGATCACGGCCGTCCGCGAGTCCCGGCCGCTCGGGACGGTCGCCGGGGGCTCGGGCGTCGAGAAGCAGGTGAGTGTCACGGTCCCCAACGGCTACGACTACGAGATCCGCATCCGGCTCATCGAGGGCGGCGCGGCCTTTGCGACCAGCACCGGCAGGATCACCCTGGCCCCGCCGCCGCAGGTGGTCTTCGCCGGCGGCACGGTGCTTGACTCCGGCAAGGTCACGTCGCCGGTCGCCCTCCCGGTCCCGACCGCGACCCCGGCGAAGCCGTCCTCCGCGCAGGTCGGGCAGTTCAGGGTCCAGAGCAGCGGTGCGCCGGTGCCGACGCAGGCACCCGGGTTTGCGGCCGGGCTCGCCGCCGCCGGGCTCCTTGGCGCCGGGTTTGCGAGACGGAGGAGGTAGGGTGATGCCGGAGGGCCTCACCGCGTGGAGGGCCTACCTCTACGCCGTCTCGTTCATCGCGCTGATCGTCGCGATTCTGGGCGCCGTGGACCTCATCGCGGTCGCGATCGAGGTCTTCGTCTACCCGCCGCCCCGGCCCTACCCGGTGCCGCAGTACTACCCCGGGCTCCCGGGGAGCGTGGCGCAGGTCGTGGTGGGGCTCGTGGTCTGGGGCTACCACTGGATGCTGCTCAAAAAAGAGCGCTGAAGGGGATTCACCTCTTTCCGAGGTAGCTCGCGGCAGTCACCAGTCCTACAGCCGCGGCCGCCGCCCCGAATCCCGGGAGCGGGGTGGGCGACGTCTCCGCCGGGAGGGAGGAGGCGTAGGGCGCCGGCTGCACCGACGTGTAGACGTGAACCGTCCCTCCCGGCGGCGGCAGGGGCGGGAGCTGGTGGCGCGACATCGTCCCCCTCTCCTTATTTCTGCAGACGAACTCTTCCGGAGACGGGAGCGTGGTGTTCACCGCGACCCGCAAGGTGCCGCCCTCGACGACGCCCACGAACGTATCGTCGATGGAGACCTCCTCGCCATCGGACCGGTAGATCAGGTACCAGCCGGTCTCGTTCACCCCCGCACCCGGGGCGGGCTGCTCGACCTGATAGCGTTGCGGGAAGAGGTCGATCGTCTCCCCGGCGGCCGGGGTTTTGGTGATGAACCCGGTATACAGCAGACGCTCTCCCCTCCAGACGGTATACTCCCGTGCGGGCGGGGCCGCCGGGTCCGCCCGCACGACAAGTTCGGTTTCGGCGATCGTTCCCTCATACTCGCCGTCGAAGTAGACCTCCGCACCGTCGCCGTTGAACCAGTGGACGACGTACCGCCCGGCATCCTCCTCTCCGGCCGCTGCCGCCGGGAGAGCCGCGGCAAGGAGGAGGAGGCACGCGAGGCAGACGGCGGCGGCTCTCATGTCCGTCCCCCGTGGCGTGATGATGCTGCCGTAGTTTCGTACGCTCTTTTCCTTCGGCCGTAGGGCCGGTCCCCGGATAAGAGGTGCATGGAGATCGATTACCCGGGAGCCATATATCATTTCTGTGCCGTCCGTCTATCGATCGGTTCCCTGGAGGCCTGCCTCCCCGGCGGCTGCCGTCACAAACTCTGTGCCACACCATAGACAGTCCCGTTCCACTCACATACGGCATAATCCGCGAGAATCCGGCGCATCTCTGTCCCGGGTATCCGAAGCGAACCGTACTTCGCGTGATCCCTGTTTGCCGGGCTGTAAGAGGAGCGGGGGTCCAGCAGGAGAAGTGCGTCAAAGATTGGGCCTTTCGAGACCAGAACACGTTTCCTGTCCAGGACGAGCACCCTGAGTGCAGGGTGGTCCCGGAAGTCCTCTTTGGTGAGGTGCGTCACGGCGGCCGCATCCACACGCCAAAATTCCTGAAATAACGTGACAGGATGCACTGGTCAGAGGTAAGTAAGCAGATCGCGGTTTCTGAGAGTTCCGTCCCGGTAGCCCCGGGATCCAAAAAAAGAGTGGGAGAATTACTTCTTCATTACGAAGAAGTAGTATCCCGCTGCTGCGATGATGGCGATGATAACGATAGCGAAGACGATCGTCGTCATGGGCAGGCCTTCAGCGGGCGGCTCTCCAGTAGGCGTCGTCGCCGTCGTCGTCGGGGCCGTGGTCGCCGTCTCGGTCGGGGTGACCGGCGTCGTCCCCGGCTCGGTGAAGAGCGCGTAGATGCTGAAGTGCGTTATCGTTGCCGTCACGGTCTTCGTTCCCGGGGAGACAGTTGTCTGGATCTCTTCCCAGAGGCCGCTCTCCGGGTTGTACCACTTCACCGTGAACTGCTGGTTGTTGGGGTCGAGAGTGTCCCAGACGTCATCGGGGATCTCCAGGGTCAGAGTGATTCCCGGGCTGAAGGTGGCGCCCGCTGGCTTGGCCTCATAGGCGTAGCCGGCGAACTGGAAGATCGCTCCGGCCGGAACATCCGGAACCTCGTCCCCCGTGAGGGGCCTGAGGCTGATGCTGGAGAGCGGCTTGCCGTCGGCGTCGAGCGCCGTCACGCCGATCGGGACGAGCAGGCTCCCGACAGTGTCATCGGCGTTAACCTTGACGGATTTAAGGACGACTCCTGCGCTGTTGACCTTCAGAGTGCCGGTCCCGGTGTAGGTGTCCATGGCGTTGCCGCCGCTGCCGCCACCGCCACCGCCGTGGTAGGGTGCGGGGCTGGCCGTTGGGGAGGGCGTGGGGGTCACGGTGATCTGGAGCGTGTGCTGGCCGTAGGCCTGCATCGTTCCGTTCGCGCTCTGCCCAACCATGTATACCTGGTAGGAGCCGGCTTCCAGTCCCGATGTCGAGACTGTGGCCTGATTCGTGTTCGCTACCGCATACTTCCCGCTGCTCGGGCTGACGTAGACGTTGCCGATGAGCTTCTGGGTTGCGGGGATACCGTTGTAGGTGAGATTCAGGTCAAGGGACGTTGTACCGAGCACCGCCGCGTCGATGACCGCAGTGCCGTCGTAGGCGACGTTGCGGAGGACGACCACGCCGAGGTGTTCACAGGGTGTCGTGAACTGCGCGGTGAAGGTCCCGTTCTGCACCACACTCGCGGCGGAGATCGAGCCCAGATCGCCGCTCTCCATGACCATGACCGGCATCGCACCGAGGAGACCGATCCGGTCGTCATCCATTGCGATTGCGGCAAGCGCATAGTCGCCGGAGGGAAGCGTGATGTCGTCGAGGCCCTGGGTGCTCAGCCGGTAGCCGGTGTTCAGGTCCACCTGGTTAGCGGAGTGGCGGAGGGTCGTGGAGATGTTGCCCGCATTGGTGATGGGGGTTCCGGACTGTGCGTCCATCGAGAGCGTGCCGTCGTCAGCCACCGTGACCTTCGTCCAGCCGCCCTCGATGAAGATGTAGGTGGTCCTCTTGATGAGTTCGGTGTAGTTGACCGAGTGCATGCCGCCGCTTCCGCCGGCAATCAGGTCGGCGATGTAGGACTCGTTTGCCTCCGCGAGCACGAGGGTGGCCCTGGGGGCGTGCGGGACCTCAACCAGGAAGTCGAGGTCCGTGTTCGGGTCAAGAACCCAGGCGTTCTGGTAGGTCTCGCTTCCGGTAAGAGTCCTGTTTGCGTACTCATCGACGGTCACGTAGGTGTCGGAAGTGATCTGGCCGACGTTCGTAACCGTTCTCTCGAGCTGGTTTAAGGTGGGGAGGGTTACAGTGCACCCGTAGAGGGTGATGGAACTTACCGCGGTCCTGCTGATGTCTTTCGTCGCGGTGTAGGTCGTGTCGATGCCGGAGATCTCGCCCATCTTCGTCGAGTTCACCCAGATCATGTAGTCGTAGTAGAGGTGGAACCCGCGGCTGTCGGAGTTGCCCGCATAGTCATAGGCACGGAACGCGAGGTCGCGGTTTCCGTCGTCGATCAGGGTTGTATCGGTCCCGGAGAGGCTGTTGCTGGACCAGAGTTCTTCACCCGTCGAGATATCCACGAGGGCGACGTGGTCGAAGTTCAGGTCGGCGGCGACGTTCCACGCCAGGTGGAGGTTCTCGCCGGCCTCGGTGTAGCCGTCACCGTCGCTGTCGGTGATTGTGAAGGTGTTGATCACCGGCTTGGCGGTGTCGAGGGTGAAGGACCAGTTCAGGTACCGTCCATCGCCGAAGACATCGGTGCCGCTGACGTTCACCCAGTACTCGCCGTCGCCAAGACCGACAGGCAGGGTGCCCTTCGCGTAGCCTGTGGAGGTGTCAAGGGTCAGCTGTGTCGGTCCGTAGGTCGCGGAGCCGAGGTACATGGTGACCGTCCCGGTCTGCATCTGGGACATGAACGCCTGGGCCTGGGCCGGGGTGGCGTTGATGTAGCCGGTCGGTGCGGGCTGCGAGAACCCAACGTCGACGACGTTGATGGTCTGGGTTGCCGTGTTGGTGTTCCCTGCGGCATCGGTCGCCGTGACGGTCAGGGTAACGCCGTCTTCAATCGGCCAGGTGACCTGGTGGCTGAAGGTGTAGCCGGGAGCCGACCCGGCGAGCGTGAGGTCGAACAATTCCGTGGAGGTCGCGCCCTCCAGGGTGGCCCAGGCAGTCCCCATCCCACCGACATCGGTGATGGTGCCGGCGATGTTGAACGTGGACGAGACGGATGTCGGTGTGGTGAGCGTGATCACCGGGGCCACTTCATCCCTGGTGGTGAAGGTGCCGTTCTGGACGGATGCGGTGAGTGTATCATCGTTGATGTCCGCAAACGATCCTGGCCACATCTGCATCCCGAGTTCCGAAGCACTGCCGTCGTTCTTCAGTGACTCCAGCGTCACCGTAGCGAGTAGCAGGGCCCCGTTATCGTAACCGTCTGCATTGAACCCGTTGACCAGCACATAGTTAGCAAATATGGTGTTCTGTGTCGCATTGAAGCGCTGAACACTGACAGGATTTACAATAGTGTTGTCGAAATACATCCTGACGTTGTATGCGCCAATCTTGGGTTCAAAATCGTTCGTGATGTAGATACTGACCGTGGCGTTGCTTCCCATCTGGACATCGGAAGCATCGGTCACGCAGAGTATGCCAGTACCTGTGCCCGCGCTTGCAACGGGCGTTATGGTCAATAGCCCCACTAGAATCAGCAGGGCAAGGTGAATAGCTTTCATAAGTTCCTCCTCAGATGATAATTATGCTTCTCCTCATATAAATTATTCCTATTTCGATTTTCATGGATTCCTCTTTAAAGCGAATAGGATGAACACAAAGCCAAAAATAGCGAGAGCCGGCGGCAGTAGAGACCCGGCTGCAGGGGTCTGCGCAGGAGTTCCGGAACTCCCGGCCTGGGCCACTGTGGGCTCAATGCTCTCCGGGATCCCGGAAGATCCGGTCGGCTGCTGCTGGGTTGGAGCCGGGGTGTCCGTGCTGCCTGCCTGAACAGTTCCCGTTGCCTGAGGGGTGCTCTGCTGCGATGCACCGGCCGATGTACCGCCCGATGCCTGGGCAGTGCCTGTCGACTCTGCGGTTGGAACCGTGGTCTGCTGTGTACCGGGTGAGACAGGCGCCTCTCCGCCGTAGGCGGAATTTGACGTCTCAACGGCGTCTCCCTGGACATTCACGAGCGTGTTCACGTACACGTCGAACAAGCCCTCGCCCTCATACACTATCCGTGCAACGGGTATGTCTCCCGTCAACCCGGACTCGACGGTAAATCCTGAGATCCGAACCGTCTTCTCGTCCGGCTGGATGTTCGTTGCGCCGGTAAACGGCTCGGTGAACGTAACTTCCGTTACCGTGGTCCTTGCGGGGTCGTAGCCGAGCACAATGCTGAAGGCCCCAAGGCCGATGCTGTCATCGAAGCCTTTCACGACCAGCTGATCCGATTCAATAACAACTTCCGCGGCACTCACTGCGGAAACCATTGCGCAGAGAACGATGATGCCAAAAAGAAAGGGGTGGTGTGAGATCTGCATCTCTTTTTCCTCGTTGTAGATCACTGGTAATACTCATCGAGTTGCTGGGCGTCATACCTCGCAACGAGGAGCGCATCCCGAATGTTGACGGTGCCGTCACCGTTCACATCAGGATAGTCGTATGTTGCAAGGGATGCGAGCTGTTGTGCATCGAACCGTGCGATGGTCAGAGCATCACGGATGTTGACCACGCCGTCGTTGTTGCTCTCGCCGAGCATGCTGCCTTCAAGTTCGATCTCGACCGTGTTGTTGCCGGCCGTCGTGTTGTAGATGACCAGGGTGGCGTTTGTTGCGCTGTAGGCGCCGCCGCCATACTCGAACGTGCCGTTGATGAACTCATACATCGTTTCCACGCCGTTCACATTCACCACCGGTTTGTTCACCAGGTAGCGCATCGGGAACTCGAGCGCAATGCCGAGTTCGCCGCCGTTCCCGAGGACCGTCATGTTGTAGGTGGTGTTCTCGTTCCGGAGCGCGTTGAGCTGCTCGGGGAGCATCTGTGCCACACCGGCGATGCTGCCTGCGCCTCCCTCGGAGAAGACCAGGGTCGGGTCGGCCAAGGACGACGGGAGCGTTATGTTGTAGAGCGCCGTCGCACCCGGCGTGACCCGGGCCGTGGTGTGGATCACAGGGTAGCCTGTCTGGTTCACGACAAGCGGGTAGGTCCCCTCGAGGATACCGGTGAAGGTATAGCTCGATTTGTCGGCAACGGTGTTCGCCCCGAGGGCGATGCTTTCGGCAGCAACAGGTGCCGCGTTCTCATCGACGACGCTGACGGTGACGTTCCCCCTGCCCTTGACCGGGAAGGTCTCGTTGGCAAAGGTCACCTGGGTATCGTCGTAGAGCGGCCGGATACGGAGATCCATATCCAGTGTTCCGTGATCTTCGGGGGTTATGGTGAACTGGTAGGTCTGGAGGTCTCCCGCTTCCCACCCGATGGACTGGATGAAGACTGCGAGCTGGCCGCCGCCCGTCGAGCTGTTCAGGACTTCGAACGTGCCGGCATGGCCGTTCTCGGTGATCACCGATGCGTTGTCGAAGGTGAACCCGGCTATCGGGACCTCGATCATCGGGGAGAAGACGTTCACGTCCGACATGACCGTGAGCGTCAGGTCCGCCTCCTCGCCGGCGACCATCGGGGTCGAGGTGAGGCTGACGGTGTAGGAGTTCTCTTCGCCGACGTCGGCGAGCGTCTCGATATCGGTCGAGACCTGCAGAAGCTCAGGCTCTTCCTCGTAGCCGAACGACTGGATCACAGCGTTTCCCCGGATGGTGTTGTCGATCTCGTTCGTCGGAGCGGACTGCGAGTGGTCGAGGCTGACCAGGATCGGTCCACTGGCGCCGGTGGTGGTGGCGGTGAGCGTATGAGACCTCACCGTGGAGAACCCGTTGCCGAAGATATCACGTACCTCGACTCCTCCTGCCATCAGGGTGTCCATCTGGTCGGATGTGAGCGTGTACTCGAACCGGGGGTTTGTCGAGTCTACCGTGAAGGTGTCGATAGTTACCCCGTCAATGGCGACATCGACCGTACCGGTGGTAATGACGTTGGGCTGGCACTGGATCAGTGCATCGATAGCCACCTGGGAAGCCCAGGTGTATCCCCATCCTCCGCCGCTCTCGTACTGGTCGATGAGCCAGTTGACCCCGCCGCTGATCGTAGCATTGTCGGCGGGAATCCCGGTCGCGTTCAGCGCGAGGACCGCGTAGCCGGTCGCTTCGGTCATCCGACCGTTGTTATGCCAGCCATAGTAACTGCCAGCAGGCCAGGATCCGTCGGTGTTCTGGGCGTCGATCAGCCACTCCGCCGCGGTTGCCTTTGCATCCGCGATCTGAACTTCGGTGACGTCGTCAGACGGCAGGGCGAAGGCTTCAAGCCCCCAGAGGGCGAGCGCCGTCGCCATCGCCTGGTCATCGCCGGAGGACCAAGAGCCGCCCTGGTTCTGAGTGTCGATGAAGTAGCGGGTGGCGTTCCTCATGTTCTCTTCCATGTAGCCACGGTGCTCAGCGTCCACATCCACCGTCTGGTTGATCATGTCGTGGATGAGCATGACGAACGCGGTGTTCGATTCAGGGCTCCAGGAGTGGCAGACGTGAGCGCTCCATGTCCAGGTGCCGCTCGCCGGGTTATCGGGGTTGTCGTGGAACCACTGGATCAGGCTCTCGAAGTTCACCTTGCCGTTTTCGAACGTGCTGCCGTTTGTGATATTGCCTACAAGGAGCCGGTTTAAGTCCTCGCCGGGCATGTTGATCCGGGCAAGGGTGTAACTCGCGTAGGAACTCGACGACGACTCCGAGGGCTCGCCGCCCCAGAGGCTCCAGCCGCCTGCACTGTCTTCATAGTACCTTCCGATGTTCTGGCCTTTCTCGCCGCCCACAACGAGTTTCTTAACACCGTTAGAGACGGAAGTGTTCACGGTATCCCTGAGGGTATCCCAGTTCGCGGGCCGCTCCGCGCGGTCGAGGTAGTAATTCTTCACGTTCAATGATGCCATCATCCGGCTCGTCGTCTGCTCGACGCACCCGTAGGGGTAACCGACGAGGTACTCAAGACCTGAGAGGGTGCGCCCGCGGGCGCCGGACTGGACGACAATCTTTGTTACATTATCGTAGGTGTTGTTGGTGTGGAGGGTGTTGAAGGTCAGTCCGCCGGGGGTGCCGTCGGTTGCGGACGTCGAGTTGACGGACGAGACCTGAATCGAGGGGATCCAGATGAGTATTGTCGGACAATCAACCGAGTCCGCCTTCCCGTTCGCGGTGATATTGAACTTGATGTCGCCTGCGGCGATCCGGCCGGGCGTATTCGACCGCATCCGGACACCCACGTAGTTCCAGTTGCTGGCATACAGGTACCGGGTCTGGTTTCTGTCGCCATAGACCACGACATGGTCCGGGGCGGTGATGTTGAACCGGATGTTGCCCGACTGGCTTGCATTCACGTAGGCACCCATGTAGAACCATGAGTCGACGCTCGACCTGCCGTCCCACGGACCGTAGACATAGTCGTTGGTGAACGCGAGGGTGTACTCCCGTGCAGTAACGGTCGTCGTGTAATTCTGCGTCCCGGAGACGTGGTCGCCGCTCACATTGACCCGGATGTTGTACGTCCCGGCATCTTCCGGAGTCCATGCGAGTTCCTGCTGGAACCGTCCCCAGGCGGGAATGGTCTCACCGGGGTAATTCCAGGATTCGACCATACCGTCACTGTCGTCGAAGACGCTGACGTTGATGTCAAGCGGAGACGTCACGGTCCCCCGGCGGTTCACGACGGAGGCGGTGATACGGCTCTCCTGGCCGGTGATCACCTGATTCGACGGCACGGCAATCCGGGCCTCGATGACGTTGCTCTTCTTGGTCGTGATGGTGGCGCCGGTGATCGACGATACCGTGATGTCCTCGCCGGAGGTGGAGTTCAAGAACCCGTAGTTGTTGACGGTGGGGCTGACCGGACTCGAGGCGCCCGTGTCGTCGACGGCCTTCAGGCGCACCGTAAAGAGATCGGCACTCCCCGAGACGCCGTCGAGGGTGGCGTTCACCGCTGCAACGCGGATGCGCCCCCTCTGGGTGTAGACAGCGCTGTTGTTCACATGGCCCGAGAAGAGCGGGCCGATCGTAACGTTCCCGACTTCGGTGTCAAGGGTGACCACCGCGGGGTTCCAGCGCAGGTCGATATCGAACCCGCCCAGGTTACTGACATCCCCCACCAGGACGGTCAGGTCCACGGTCTCTCCGCTGACGCAGGTGCTCTCTGCCGGGTTCACCGACAGGGTAGCAGCAGAACAGACGCCGCAGAGGAGGGTGAGGAGCAGGATGCTCCATATTGCATGTCTCATTTCTTTTTCCTCCTTTTTCCTCACTTGATCCTGAAGTACTCGTCCCTCAGGTCGACGTTCTTCTGGGCGATGAACATTGCATCGCCGACGTCGACGGCGCTGTTCCTGGTGACATCGGTCTGGAGGAACTTCGTCGTCCCGGCGGTGGGCTTCGTCTCGAGGCCGACGACCTCCCGAAGAACCTTCAGGGTGTCTGCCTGGTCGACCTTCCCGTCGGAGTTCGCGTCACCGTAGAGCAGGAGATACGCACCGCCGCTCCTGGCATTGACCGGGATAACAAGGGTGTTCTCATCCCAGAGTTCTGCGGCCAGGTTCAGGGTCGTCTCATCGCCGGTCACACCGGTGACATTGAACCGGACGGTGGCGATGATGACGTTTCCGCTGACACCGGATACCGCTGCGCCGTTGAACCTGACACTCCCGCTCCCGATGTTCTTTGCCGTCAGGTCCAGCGCTCCGGGGATGACATCCTGCACCTCAAGGACGGATCCGTTGAAGGTGAGGTCCATCTGGTAGGCCGCAAGGCCGGAGACCTGCGTGACGGTTATCGGGAGGTCGTAGGTCGAGCCGGGCACCAGCACGAGGCCCCGGGGAAGGTCGATTTTGGTCGCCGGATTGGCGTACGAACCGATCGTGGTGTTGACGCGGTTGTTTGCAAACGTCGTCTCGTAGTCGGTCGCTCCCGCCCGGTTGACCTCGGCATCGACCGTGTAGTCGCCGGCAACAAGCGTCTGGTTCTGCCAGATCAGCGTCGAGTTCCCGGGCATGAGCGCCGGGACCGAGATCGTTGCGTCCGGCTTGCCGGTGATGCTGTAGTAGAGGGTTGCGGCGTTGCTCCCGACCTCACCGAGGTTGGTCACCCGGACGCCGATCGCGGTGGTATTCGCCGGTGTGGTATACCTCGGTGCGAGAACCTCCACGGCCAGGTCCGGTGCGGTGATCCTGACAGGATGCACGAGCTGGTTGTTCTGATAGTTCAGTTCCTCGACCGTCCTGTTCGAGTTGACTTCGACCCCGACGTTGACGTCGAGGGGCAGCTGATAGTCGCTCGTGTTGATCCCGAACTCGCGTGCGTTACGTGAGACCGTCGTGGTGAGGACATCCGTCTTCTCCCCCATGGCAAGGCTCTTCGTGAAGTAGGTGCTCTCGCTGTGGGGTCCGACCTCGGCGGTGCAGAGCATCTGGTTGTTCGGGTCATAGACGTAGTCCGCCGTCCCGATGTTGCTGATGAGGAGAGCGACGTTGGATATCGTGATGGTGTCGTCCCGCTCGAGTTTCACGACCTGCGGCGCGGAGATGTCCGGCACGAAGTCGGGGAGGAGGGCTGCAGTCATGTGCATGTAGCCGTAGTCTTCCTGCACCCGCTCGCCGTCGTCGTAGCAGAGCACCATGTAGGGGAGAACCGACTCGTGAGCGAGGGCTTCCCGCAGTGCCTGCTGGCCGGCGTTCGGTGCGGCGAACGTCAGGGTAACCTTACCGTTGGCGTCCGTGTAGCCGGTCGCAATCACCGTGTAGGGGTCGGGATACCAGTCCGCCGCGAGGAGGATGTTGGCGTTTCTCGGGTCTCCGTCGTTCGAGAACCAGCCCCAGTCCCCCGCCGCTCCCAGCGCAAGCACGACGCGTGCACCGGAGATCGGTGCTCCTTCATCGGTCGATGCGTTGAAGACGACCGGCACCGACGTCCCGACCAGGACAGAGTCCGGCAGCGTGTAGGAGACGGACCTCTCCGGGTTGCGGAACGTGGTGTAGAGATACTTGCCGATGCTCTGGGTGTTCGGGTTCAGGAGACCATACATGGCCTTATAGTTCCCTTCCGCCGCAGGGGTTACGCGCCTGGTGCCCGTGCCGGTGAAGTCCACGACGGCAGCCGCTTCGGTTCCCGTATAGTACCAGATAAACGTCTCGGAGACTTTGTTGAAGGTGAAGGCACCTTTCTCGTGGATGGCTTCGTCGGCAGGGCCGTAACTTGTCGCAATTATGTTGTAGGCATCGCCGTCCCGGGTAACACTGGCGCTGCGCGTCTCAGTGTCCGGGTAGAGCGCACTGATATGCGCAGGTGCCGCAACGCTGCTGAGGATCATCCCCGGGTTGACGGGGGACCGCGAGATCGGGCTGAGCGGAGAGCCTCCTATCCATATGATCGTGTACCCGGAGACTCCCGGCGTGAGGAGGAGGTAATCCATCCGCGTTTTCCCGGCCGTTGCGACGGTGAAGGTGCAGGTCCCGTCCGCATCGACCACCCCGGTCGCGGTGCCGTTCTCCGTGTAGAGGTAGACCGTCTTTCCAGATGTGGGACAGAATGCTCCCGTGACCGGGTCATAGGTGTAGACGTATGCAGTGATGGAGGCCTCGGCGGCGGGGACCGACGCGTAGGCGGTCTGGTCCCAGGTCGCCGGCCAGTCGTAGGTGCTCCAGATGTAGGTCAGGTTCCCGTCATAGTCCTCGTACACCGGGGAAGTGCTCCGGTGCATGAACCAGGGTTCGAGCGTCCCGTAGACGAGAACCGAGGGCATCTCCTCCATGTAGCCATCATAGTTGGTGACAAACCGGACGATTGCGATGTAGCCGTCCTCCGGCATCGTGAAGTTGACGAGCGCGAGGCCGTTCGTGAGGCTGGCGGTGCCCGAGTAGGTCTCCGGTTTCATCGCATCGATCTCGGCAAAGAGCGCCTGCATATCCCCCTGTTCAGGGGCGGAGAGTGTCAGAGCGCCTGCCGATGAGAGCGAGAGGACCTCGGTCTCGGTCAGCGTGGTGACATAGACCTCAAACTCCTGGCTTACGGTCTTCCCTCCATGGTGCGGGAAGGCCATGACACCGAGGTTAACACTCTCCCCCGGCGGACAGATGGCGCGCTCCGGGAACGGAATGACCTCCTGGTACATGTATTCCTCCTGGCCGACGTAGATGCTTCCCGCGCTTCTGTCGTTGATCCTCATGTAGTAGTAAGTCTCATCGAGGGGCTGCCCGGCAAGGTCAAGCGAGCAGGATATGACCCCGTCTACCGGGACAAGCTCCTCATCGACGATGCTTACTCCACTGGAGTTCCTGACCACGAATGTGACGGTCTCTGCGTAGGCCGAGCCGTCGGCGGCGAGAAGCGGATACTTGATCTCGACGGTCGCGTTGTGAGGCACCGAGTAGTATACCGACTCATAGATGGGGACGGTCGGATTTGGGGTCGGGGTCGGTGTGACCGCATTCTTGTACGCGTAGTCCTCTAACTGGAGACTGCCATAGGTGAACCGGGCGTACACGTCCTCGCCGACGGGGACATCGGTTATGTTCACATCATGGTAGGCGTAGCCGTTCGCATCGGTTATGAGCGTCCGGTTCTCGATGTAGATGTACTGGTGCTGGTAGTTAGCATAGTAGTCATACCATGTGCTGAGCTCAACCTCTGCTCCTGCAATGGGCTCTCCTGCAGTCGTGTTCCAGAGGACCGCCATGACCGGGAGCGTATCGCCCGTCACGTAGTACGAAGCGAGCGTTCCGCCGATGAGCTCGTGCTTGATCCCGTCCCACGGCTCGGCCTGATCAAGGCCGCCGGTGGTGTTCACCGCTTCGTAGGCGTTGATCCTGCCTGCACCGTAGGCGTTGTTCTTCTGCATCACCGGCAGGATGGCCCCGTCTTCACCGATGTGGACCGCCGTCTCCATCAGGGCGGCCTTCACGTCGGCGGGCGTAAGCGTCTCGTTGCCCGAGAGCATCAGCGCCGCCGTCCCGGCAACGGCCGGGCAGGCCATGGATGTGCCCTGCGTGGAGGCATACTGCCCTCCGGGGTATGCCGATATGATGCCGACACCGGGTGCCATGACATCGGGCTTGATATACGGAACTACCCGGTTCACCGGCCCCATGCTGCTGAAGGATGCACGGTAATCCATCAGGTAGTCGGTGGCGCCGACGGTGATGGCATCTTTTGCCGTCCCCGGCGTGCCGATGGTGGCGGTGCCGAAGCCACCGCTGTTCCCGGCGGAGATTACGACGACGGTGCCTCCGGCGACCATGGTGTTGACGGTGGCATCAAGGATGGTCTCACCGTTGGACTGATAGTACTCGGAGAGCCCGGCCTCCAGAATCTCGACCTCGGTCTCTCCCGTGTTGGTCACGTTGAGTTTCCAGACGCCGTTCCAGCCGGCGGTGTTCGAGGCGTAGGGCGCCTTGAAGTAGTAGCGGTTCGCCTTCTGGTCGAAACCGAGCCAGTCGATCTCGGCGCCGCCGGCGATGTTGCCGTTAGCATCCGTGAGGGTGATGGTGAGGTTCTCCAGGGGGTCCGCGAAGTAAGCGTCGGCCGCATAGGCTTCGTAGTGCGGCTCCTCGACCCTGACCGATCCGATCACGAACTGAGGCTCGTACAGACAGTTGGGGTCCCCGTACATCTCCGACGAGACATCGAGCGAAACGATCCGGCTCTCGTTCTCAAGAAGGGAGAAGTTACTGGCGGAATTGCCGCGGGACGGGTAGTCACCAAGACTCATGGAAACGACATCGGCCCCGCTATCGATCGCCCACTGGACGCCGCGGAGAATGGTGCTGAACGGGCCGAAACCTACATCGTTGAGGACTTTCGCCCCGATCAGGTTCGCGCCGGGCGCGACGCCCAGTGCCACCTCGTATTCGTCGCCGTAGTAATCGACCGTAACCGTGCCGCCTGCTGCCGTACCGGCACAGTGGGTGCCGTGGCCGTAGTCATCATAGGCAGTCTCGTTCTTACCGTTGACGAAGTCGGCAAATGCGACGACGCGGTCGCCGAACGCGGGGTGGTCACCCTGTATGCCGGTGTCGACGATGGCTATCGTCACGCCTTCACCGGTGGTCCCGTTCTTCCAGACGGACGGGGCCTCGATATAGTCCACACTCCAGACGGTGCCGTACCCGCTCTCCGGCTGCGAGATGTAGTCGGGGCTGATCGTCGATGAGACCTCCGCGACCGGGTCGCTTAGCGTGACGGTCAGGTCCGGCTCGATGTGGTCGACCCCCGGAATCGCGGCAAGCTTATCGAGGGTCGCCGGATCGGCCTCAAGCCAGACAGCGTTTGCTATCCAGTAGGACCGGGCGGTCTTCGCGGCAGCCGAATCGACTGCTCTGACACTCTCCAGCACCTGCGCCTGGCGGCCCAGGGCGTCGGCCTTGAGCTCGGCGAACGACACAGGCTGCTTTTGCTGTTCGTTTAAGACCAGAAACACCGGAACCCGTTCTCCCGCCTGGACGGAAGGGGGGTCCCGTATGATCCGGTCATCGCCCGGCAGGGCACTCACTGTGCCCGCCAGAAGCAGTACAAAGAGCAGGACAATCAATCCTGCTGCTGATTTCGACATTTTCATGCGATCACCCAAAATCTATTAATGATGAGTTTAATCACAGATACAGCATATATTCGTTTTGTTTTTAACTTGCGGGGGTGAAGGGGGCGGAGCGGGAAGTCCCCGCTCTTCAGGCCGGGGATGAAAGCGGAGCCGCCCTTCCTTCCTGCGATAGGTATATCCTCTTGGGTATTCTATTATAATTCACCCAACATGAGATATAAATTTGATAGGTCTGCACATTCGGTCTTTGCTCTCTACTATCATTTGGTGATAGTAGTGAAGTATCGCCGGAAGGCGTTGTATTCTGACGATATTCGAGAGCGTCTGAAAGATATCGTGTGGAACCTATCGGAC
>DASQ01000058.1 GCA_002503885.1 Methanoculleus marisnigri
CATATTTTCAAAAAAGGAAACCTCAAAGAACATCATAATTAAATATGGGGTCAGAGAGGACCTGACCAGTTACTGGAAAGGAATACTGGTACGAGGATACGCCCTACTATGAATCCTATATTCCCGCTCACTCATAACGAGGCTGGCGGCTTCACACCCAGAGCATGATACAGATCCTCTTGTTTTTCAACCATCTCACCCACCCGCAGTGATCTCCCCGGCTGCTCGAAGCACTCAATCACATCTAACTTGTCCAACAAACCTGGCAACGTGTACTCTTTGAGAAGACCCTTCACCTGCATCTGTTTCTTGATATGAGACAGATAAATCAACGCCACAAACATGACAAACAGCTTCCCGTCAAGACTCTGCTCCGATGAAACCAGAGTACGTCGCATGTTCAAACGCTCTTTTACATTTCCAAAGGCCTTCTCAACAACATCTTTGTTCCGATAGAGTTCAAGAGCGGTCACTGCATCCATTGTCTCATTGGTGATCAGCGCAAAGAATCCATAATACCGTCTGATTTTGGCAATGACCTCTTCCCGTACCTGTGCTTTTGTACCTCGCACGGGCGTTGTCTTGAGAGTGAAATACTTCTCATAGAGCTTTTGATGTTCAGAATCCCGATTTCCTGACTCCAGTTCCTGTTTCAGTTTGATCAGCAGGCGATCAAATTCCTTCTCATCCTCGGCTGCCTGGTCGATGTTGTAGTAATAGTGAATGTACAGGCGACGGGGTTCCTCAAGAATATCGCCCTTATATGGTCTGTGCTGTGTATAATTCCAGGTGGTTCGAACAGTTCGATAATAGAGTTCATGGTCATCACTATACTGTTCGAAGCTTCGGAATGTATCGTAGATCGCATCCAGCTCCCCTCGGATAAAAACAAGAGACATCTTGGTGGACATAAGAAACTTGACATGGCTCTGAAATAGGCGGTTGATATTCTCTTTCGTAGAAAATCCCCGGTCCATCACCAATTTCACTCGTGAATATCCAAGGATATCCAGTTCTTCAAGAAAACGGCGGATCGTTTTGCTATCAAGAATATTGCCTGCAAGTTTTCTGTAGTAGAATGGGAGATTGGACTCCTGGCCAAAGACCAGAGCCAGATTCAACTGGGGCAGTCGATCATGCTCCTTGTTGTGGCCATACTGTACTTGCCTGAGGGTTTCTGAGTAACTGGAGATCGTTGTTGTATCATAGGCCCAGAACTCATTTTCCAGCCTTCTCTTTCCCTGAAGGGTGAAGAATTGTTGTTTATTCTCCTCAGTGATGCTGGCAAACAGCTCGCTGCTGCGTTGTGAGGTGATGGTGGTGCCATAGGGATGCTTGTGGAGGAGTCCCCACTTCTCAAAGCGGTAGAGCGGTCTCGTGTCTTCAAGAGTCAGGTAGTATGCGATAGATAGAATCTGCTTATAAGTGTTGGGAAAACACTGTTTCAGATCATCTGTGATCCCCAGTTTCTCACCGATGGCATCCAGCAGATAGGTGGCTCCATAAAAGGAACGATGTACCTTCGATACCGCTTTACCAGGCATAGCATCGCCCTTTGCTTTTCTGTTTCTACCGTCGGTTGGGACGATCTCTCCTGTTTCTTTATCGACCCGACCGATCAGGGTACGTCTGGCACGTGATTGTTTCTTCTCCTTGTCCCAGTACGATATGGATTGATAGGCATAGGTAATCCCGGATCGTTTATCTGTTTGGTAGACAACTGCCGCCATGTGAGGCCCTCATCGTTATGTATAATATATAACACATAACGATGATAAAGCTTTCGCTCCGAGATGGAAGAATATCTGGAGAATCTAAGGAGAATAGGGTGTTAGATTTTTTGGCTAGTTATGTGTTGCCGGGAATATAGGAAGCATCGAAACACATTTTGATTTCGATATTGCACAAGGAGTTGCTCCCGAAGAGTGGGACTGTGCCAATACCTGTTTCCAGAAGCGTCATCTCATCGCCCATAAGATGGGCATTATCGATGATGATTATGTTAGGAGAAGTAGAGACAGCACGGCAACTGTTGGGCGCAAAATAACAATCACCTCAAACGATGTGATGATGTTGGTTCCGATTATAGAGAAATTGGCAGAGTTCATTGTTGAGTCAATGAAGACATAACATCTAAACAAAAAGATCCTTCAAAGATATCACTCCCACAAATTCTCATTTACAATATCTATCAAAATGTAACAAACTGATAGATAATGATAATAAGGATTGAAACAAAAGATGAAATTTAAGCATGAAACTCCCCCGCACGCCGGAATACTCTCCAGCAGATCTCAAAAAAGCCTGGGAGTATACGGATACTAACGATGTAATCAACGCGGTCTTCAAATACAACAAAACGTACCTGCACTGGGAAGAGCTGAAATGGCGCGAACTCCCGGTAGATCCGCTCTATGTCTGGATACTGATGAAGACCCTCAGAAAGAAGGACATGAAATATGTACCGTTCGACGATCTTCAGCTGAAATACAATCTTCTAGATGATTTCCTCGAAAAACTTCATTTCCTTGACAAATCGGCAGCGGGAAGCATCTCATCCGGCCTCGATTCGCTGCCCCACGCTCGGGACCAGTTTATTATCAATTCCCTGATGGAGGAGGCGATTGCATCGAGCCAGCTCGAGGGAGCTGCAGTCACCAGGACAATCGCAAAAAAGATGCTCCGTGAAAAGAGGAAACCCACCACGAAAGACGAGAGGATGATCCTGAATAACTACATCACGATGAAGAGGATCACTCAAGTAAAAGACGAAGCTCTGACCCCGGAGTTGATTTTAGAGATCCACAAGATCATCACCAGGGATACGCTCGAAGATCCGAGAGATGAAGGAAGGTTCAGAGACAACAACGATATCAGAGTCTTTGATATGCGGGGCAATGTCCTGCACACACCTCCCGATTTCGCGTTAATTGAAGACCTCATCGAGAAACTCTGTGCATTTGCAAATAATGACGGCGAGCAATTCATCCACCCCGTGATCAAGGGCATCATCCTGCATTTCCTGTTAGGATACATACATCCGTTCAATGACGGAAACGGTCGGACTGCACGGAGTATCTTTTACTGGTACATGCTTCGGAAGGATTACTGGCTTTTCGAATATATGGCAGTATCCAGAGCAATAAAAGACACGAAGGGGCAATATAAACTAGCATACCAGTATACCGAGAGTGATGAGAACGATCTCACGTATTTCATCCGCTACAATCTCGCGGCAGTAAAAACCGCGGTCGACAATATCCAGAAATACATCGAGAAGAAGCAGAGAGAAAGCAGACAGGCGCTAAACATTCTCCAGAAGAGCGAAGGACTGAGTCTTCGTCAGGCAGAGATCATTAAATCTCTTATCAAAAAGCCTGATAAACCGATTACGATCAAGGAAATCGTTGAAACATACCGTGTGGCTTACGGAACAGCGAGAAATGATCTCTTTTATCTCGAAAAATTGGGATATCTGGCGAAGCAGAAATCGGGCAAGGAGTACATCTTCATATTCAGGGGTTTGAAAGAATGACCCCCTATACATTCACCGAATCGGAAGTCGAAGAGGCTGCCCTTGCGTGGTTCGCCGGCCTCGGCTACACCGTCCTCTCCGGGCCGGAGATCGCCCCCGGCGAAGTGGGCGAGGAGCGCACCGACTACCACCAGCCGTTCCTCCTCGGGAGGGTCCGCGACGCGCTCCGCCGGATCAACCCCGCCCTCCCGGGGAGCACCGTTGATGAGGCCGTCCGCAAACTCACCGTCCCCTCCTCCGCCTCGCTCATCGAGAACAACCATACCTTCCACCGCTACCTGACCGATGGTATTCCGGTCGAGTACCGGGAGAATGGAGCGATTCGCCACGGCCTCGCGAAGGTCATCGACCTCGAAGACCCCGGACGAAATGACCTCGTCGTCGTCAATCAGTACACCATCAAAGAGGGCGACCACACCCGGCGGCCCGATATCGTCGTCTTTGCTAACGGCATCCCCGTGGGCGTTATCGAACTCAAGAACCCGGCCGACGAGAACGCCACCATCTGGTCGGCCTACAACCAGCTCCAGACCTATAAGCAGCAGATCCCCTCCCTCTTCTACACCAACGAGGTCCTGATCGTCTCCGACGGCGTCCAGGCCCGGGTCGGCTCACTGACTGCCGACGAAGACCGGTTCATGCACTGGCGGACGATCGATGGCGACGAGACCGCACCGGGGAGCGTCCCCGAACTCGAAGTTCTCCTCAAAGGTCTCTTCCAGAAAGAAAGATTCCTCGAATACCTGACCGACTACATCCTCTTCGAGAATGACGGAAAAACGTTCATCAAAAAAATTGCCGCCTACCACCAGTTCCATGCCGTCAGGGCAGCGGTGGAGAGCACCGTTGCGGCCTCCGCCCCCGAAGGAGACAGGAAAGGCGGTGTCATCTGGCATACGCAGGGCTCCGGAAAGAGCCTCTCCATGGTCTTTTACGCGAGAAAGATCATCCTCGCGCCCGGGATGGAGAACCCGACCCTCGTCATCCTCACCGACCAGAACGACCTCGACGGCCAGCTCTTCGACACCTTTGCACGGTGCAGCGAGCATATCCGGCAGACCCCGGTCCAGGCCGAAAGCCGCTTACACCTCCGCGAACTGCTCCAGCGGGAGTCCGGCGGCGTGATCTTCTCTACGGTCCAGAAGTTCTTCCCCGAGAAAGAAGAGGAGAGCCATCCGATCCTTTCGGAGCGGCGCAACATCGTCTTTATCGCCGACGAGGCGCACCGCAGCCACTACGGGTTCAGACCACACGTCGATAAGGCAACGGGATATATCCGCTACGGGTTTGCCGAATACATCCGGCAGGCCCTCCCCAACGCCTCCTCGATCGGTTTCACCGGAACACCGATCTCGCTCAAAGACCGGGATACCCGGGCGGTCTTCGGGGACTACATCAGCATCTACGACGTCGTCCAGGCGAACGAAGACGGCGTCACCGTCCCCATCTACTATGAGGGGCGCCACGCCAAGCTCGATCTTGCTGAGGAAGAAAAACCGGTGCTCGACGAAGGTTTCGAGGAAGTCACCGAGAACGAGGAGGAGAGCGTCAGGGAGAGGTTGCGATCGAAGTGGGCGCAACTGGAGGCGGTTATCGGCTCAGAGCACCGGATAGAGGTGATCGCCGGGGATCTCGTCGGCCACTTCGAAAAGCGCCTTGAGACGCTCGAAGGCAAGGCAATGATCGTCTGCATGAGCAGGCGCATCTGCGTCGAGATGTACGATGCTGTCACCCGCCTCCGGCCCGGGTGGCACAGTGACGACGACATGTCGGGCGCCGTCAAGATTGTGATGTCCGGTTCCGCATCCGAAAAGCCGGAATGGCAGATGCACTTCCGGACGAAGGCGCAACGGAACAAGATCCGGAACCGCTTCGTCGACCCCGACGATCCCTTGAAGATCGTCATCGTCCGGGACATGTGGATCACCGGGTTCGACGCCCCCTGCCTGCACACGATGTACGTGGACAAACCCATGCAGGGGCATACGCTCATGCAGACCATTGCGCGGGTGAACCGGGTCTTCCGGGACAAACCCGGAGGCCTTATCGTCGATTATCTGGGGATTGCGCCCAAACTCAAAGAAGCCCTCGCAGAGTTCACCGACGAGAGGAAGAAGCACAAGGGTCTGAGCGTCCAGGAGCAGGAAGAGGCGGTCTTCGTCATGCTTGAGAAGTACGAGATCTGCTGCGACATGCTCCATACCTTCGACTGGTCGGCCTGGAACACGGGCGATCCCGGCAAGCGTCTCTCGTTCATTCCTGCCGCGATGGAGCATGTCTTCTCCCGGCAGGACGGGAAGTCGCGGTTCCTCGATGCCGTGACGCAGCTCACAACGGCGTTCTCTCTCTGCGTTCCCCACGAAGAGACCGACCGGATACGGACAGATGTGGCGTTCTTCCAGACCATCAAAGCCTCAATCGCAAAGACAACCACACGGACCGCCGGGTCCCGGGCCGCCCTTGATCATGCCGTCCAGCAGCTCGTCTCCGAGGCCATCACCCCCGAAGGCATCATCGATATCTTCCAGGCGGTCGGATTGAAGAACCCGGATATCTCCATTCTTTCCGACGACTTCCTCGCCGAGGTCCGGGATCTCCCGCAGAAGAACGTGGCCGTTGAGCTGCTGCGAAAACTGATCGAAGACGAAATACGGACCCGGCTGAGGCGCAACATGGTCCAGTCGAGAAAGTTCTCGGAGATGCTTGATGCATCGGTGAAGAAGTACCAGAACCGTTCGGTCGAGACCGCCATCATCATTGAGGAACTTATCAAGACGGCCCATGATGTCCGTGAGACCGTACGACGCGAAGATGACCTGGGTCTTTCCGACGCCGAGCTTGCCTTCTATGACGCGCTCGCCGAGAACGAGAGTGCGCGGGAAGTGATGCAGGATGAACTCCTGCAGAAGATCGCCTCGGAGCTTGTCATAGCCGTCCGTAAGAGTGTGACGATAGACTGGGCCGCAAAGGAGAGCGTCCGGGCAAAGATGCGGGTGATGATCAAGAGGATCCTCAGGAAGTACGGGTATCCTCCCGACCTGCAGGAACAGGCGACGAAAACGGTCCTGGAACAGGCCGAGAGGATCTGCGGCGAGGTTGCGGCCTGATTACTGGTCTGGCTGGTACAATAACCAGGTGCGTCGAGGTGGCTTGAAAGGATCTGAGATCTCTAGATCAGGATCTCTTTGGCATTTCTGTTCTGGGTGATCTGGTTGCATCAGAGATGATCCGGCGCCCTCTTTCACTCATCAATATGGTGAAGACCGCATTTTCAAGCACATCCGGCTCTATCTCAATTGTAATTTTTCCTGTTGATGGTTTCGAGGATACAGAGCCGTCTATCTCATGAATGGGATGCTCACTCTCTTTTTTATTAGAACCTGAAATTAAATTGGATACATCGAAGGTCACGCCGTCGATTTTCGCATCACGTGCTTTAGTTACGATCTCCCGGCTGTTAGCTGTTAATTTCTTCTTCTCTGTAGAATAGGTGAGATCGGCTAGCAGCTCGCGATATCCTTGATTGCATGTCGAACAATGACAGAAGCCTAATTTCTTCGTACCCCCTGCCAACAGGACGGCCAGATAAAGGAATTTTGGGAACGTCATCTCAAACGAAGTGTATGATGACTGAATTGTGCACCAGTAAATGACGTCGGCACCTGGTGCGTCCGGCCTCGGTGATAATTGTTCCTTTCCCTTTGAAGACCTCTTCTTCTGAGATGTTGTCTTCTGTTCATCCGGGTTCTTAGGTTCCCTTAAATCCACGTTGCATCCTCCACAAAAGTTATCGGTTGGATTAATAGCATATCCGCAAATATCACATTTTGTGACCATAGGCGGAAGTAAGGAGCATTTTAAGTATATATTTCCCTCCCTCGGTGTTCAAATCTGCTTCAGAACTAACTGGCGATAGAAGGAAAGCAGTGCCTCATCGCTTGTGGGCAAAATTACTAACCGAAAAACACCTCTGACCCCAATCGAACAGATCTGGATCTGTGGAAGGGTTTTCTATCCCTTTTTGAATATCCTGCAGCGCCATTCTTCAAGATGCCCTGATCTGGGATTGTGGTACAAACCGGGAACGTCGCCGGCCCTTAAATCGCCTGGGAATATGGGTGCAAGTGAAGTAATGGGGGTCTGAATAAAGTGATTGGCAAAAATCGGATAAAGTGCCGTTTCACCGTAGCAGGTGCAGGTGAAAGCTCAAAAGAGATGAACTATTGCGCTAAGAGATATACTCCGAAAATGCGAGGGGAGGGATTCGAACCCGCGAACTCCTTCAAGAGTCGATCTTGAGTCGACCGCCTTTGACCGCTTGGCTACCCTCGCGCCTGTACCTATTGAACGTGCAGAGTAATGAGCTTGATGGCGGCTACCCCCCCGGCCCGTCGGGAACCTGCCGCCGGACGAACACCCCGACCCGCTCGAGCGCCGCCGCGGCCTCGGGGAGGACGGCGGCAAACGCCTGCCAGCAGTGGAACATCCCCTCCACGCGGTCGAACGTGACGGGGACTCCCTGGAGTTCCGCCGTGCTCGCGAACGCTGTGATGCCGTCGATCAGCACCTCGCCGCTCCCCGCCTGCACCAGGAGCGGCGGCAGCCCCGCCAGGTCCGCGTAGAGCGGAGAGGCCAGCGGGTCGACGGGGTCGTGGCCGGCGAGGTAGTCCTCCCGCATCGCTGCGAGGTGTTCCGGCGTCAGCCAGTCCGTCTCCCGGTTGAAGATCACCGACTCCCCGAGGAAGAGCATATCGACCACCGGGGAGAGGACGACCGCCGCTGCCGGCATCGGGAGCCCCTCATCGAGGGCGGAGAGGAGCATCGCGAGGACGAGCGACCCCCCGGCCGAGACCCCGACCGGCACCGGGGAGCACCCCTCTCCGAGCAGGTCGCGGTAGGCGGCGAGGCAGTCCTCCACCGCCGCCGGGAAGGGGTGCTCCGGCGCGAGCCGGTAGTCGACCGAGACGACCCTGGCCCGGCATGCGTCCGCAAGCCGGGCGCAGAGGTCGAGTTCGTCGGCCGTCGAGCCGGTGACAAACCCCCCGCCGTGGAAGAAGAGGAGGGTCCGGTTTGGCCCCGACGCGGGCGTCGTCACCCGGTATACGCCGTCCCTCACCTGCTCGACGGCCGCACTCCGGCAGTCGCCTAGAACCGGTTTCCCCGATTTAAGGGCCGTGAGGACCTCAGCAGGCGAGAGCGTTGCCATCGCACATCCTCACATGAAGTCCGCGAGCCCGAGCTGCCGCTCCGGGGGCTGGCCGAAGGTCGACTCGATCTGCATGAAAAGGACCTCCACCCGCTGCTTCGTGTACGCCGAGACCGCGTAGGTCGCGCAGATGTTGCGCGACATCTCCAGGTACTTCTTCACCGAGCCCTCGTGGACCGTCGGGATGACGTTGCCCCCACAACGGGTGCATTTCCCGGCAAGCGGCATCCGCCGGTATTTTGCGTTGCACTTCATGCACCGCACCTTCTGCTTTGAGAAGGCGTTAAGGTTCCCCTGGAGGTCCCGGATGAAGTGGGTGTTTAAGACCCGCTCCGCAACGTCGTCGGCATCCACCGCCCGGATCTTCTTCGCCAGGTCGAGCTCCGCCTCGAGTTTATCGAGCATCGACCCGAGTATCGTGTAGGTGGACTCGAGGGGCCCCGCGGATATGTTCGTGGTCGCGTGGGTGAAGAGGAACCCCTCGACCTGTGCCGGGGTCCCGAGCCGCCGCTCCACCCGGTCGACGAACTTGTCGAGGTCTTTAGGGTTGGCGTAGGCGAGGCAGCCGTTGTAGACCTCGATGGGGTAGTGGTCGCAGACATCGACGTTGAGGCTCTCCTTGTCGACCTCCGCCGGGTCGATCCGGGAAGTCAGCACCAGCGGTGCGTCCATCGTCCCGCCCCGCGTCTCGGGGAGGTAAGCCCGGGAAAAGTTGATCAGCCCGTCGAGGAGGAGCATCACGCAGTCCTCGTCGCCGTCGCACTGCCCGCAGAAGATGCCGTTTGCGACAAGCGTGTGGTTCTCCGCAACCGTCAGGCAGTAGACCCGGTCGTCGAGCGCCTGGACGGTCTCCCGGGTGACGACCTCGTCGCTGATGACGAGCCCGCCCTCCTCTGCCGGGAGACGGTCGCCGACCTTCACCTCGAGCGCCCGGACTTTGCGCAGGTAATCGGTATCCCAGACCAGCATCGCGTGGTCGGGGGTGACGGTGAGGACCTTCCCCCGCTTCGTCGCGAACCGGACCAGGTGCGCCGGGGCCCGGTGGACCGAGACGGAGGTGACCTTCTTTATGCTGACCTGCCCGCGGGAATCGATGCTTCTGACGTAGAACGGCTGCCGGGGGTCGGAGTAGAACGTCCCCACGTGGTCCAGCCCCGGTTTGCTGAGATCGAAATTCTCCGTCACGAACTGCCGGATCGGCATCGTCGCCCACTGCCGGCCGGAAAAGACGGTGATCTCCGTATCGCCCTGGAAGCAGTTCCGCCGTTTCGCCGCGTGGAAGAACGGGTGGCCGTAACCGACCGCGGCCTTCGAGAACCCGATGAGCCTGGCGAGGACCCCGGCGCTCGTGTGCGGCGCAAGCCCCATCAGCAGGTGGCCCACGAGGTCGAGCGGTTTTTCCGCCCTATAGAACGGTTCGAGCCCGTAGAACCTCACCAGAAGGTCGTCGAGGAACTTCGCCACCCGGACCAGCCATTCACCGCAGTCCTCCGAGACCAGGATGTCCTGGTGGCGGAGTTCCAGCACCTGGTCGGCCGAGACGAGCTCCCGGCCGTAGGTGTCGTGGGTGTAGCCGAGTTCCCGGAGCCTCTCGATGGGGACGCCGACCTCGTCCGGGCGGAAGTGGGTCAGGGGGAGATCGATCATATCGTAGCGCACAGTCCCATCTTTGAAGACGTAAAGGTTCTGCAGCGCCCGGAGGATCCCCTTCTCGATCGGCTCCACCGGCCGCTCGCGGGATATCAGCCCTTTCACGCCCTTCAAGAGCGGGATCGCCGAGTCACGCACCCCGAGTCTCTCCAGCGCCGCCGCGTACTCGGCTTTGACGTTGATCGTAACCTTCTGGAGGCAGACCGTCGCCACGTTGCACCGGGGGCAGACGTCCACCCCGACATCCTTCCCGCACTTCGGGCACCGGAGGACCCGGACCGTGTGCGCACCGCACTCGCAGAGGTTCTTGTAGGTGAAGGCGCCGCAGGCGGGGCAGTGCCGCTCGCCGACCTCCGCCTCGATCACCCCGCCGTCCGTGTTGGACCGGTGTTTTGAGGCGCAGACCGCCTGGAACGAACGGCGGGAACCTCCCCCGTCCCCGATCGGGAAGAGCGAGTGGGGGGGCGGCTTCATCTCCCGCGGCTTCGACTTCCCCGGCCGCCCCATCCGCCCGCCAATCCGGGTGCCTGCCCTTGAACGGACCAGAAAGCCCGAGAGGTGCATCACGAGGCCAAGCGAGTTTTCCATGGGTGCATCCTGCCACGTGGACCGCTTCGCAAGCTGCAGCGTCAGGCCAAGGCAGGCGAGGAGGGCCAGGTATTCGGCGATCGCGATCCGGTCCCCTGCAAGGCGGTGGGGGACCAGGAGTTCCTCGAGGATCGCCTTCACCTCGGGGGTGTCGGGCAGCATCAGCACCCCGTTCTCGACCCTGCCGTCGGCGCTGACCCGGTCCGCGAGGAGGGCGATATCGGCCGGGGGGAGGTCGTCCCACATGTAGGTGTAGTCGGGATGGAGGGGAGCCCCGTCGAGCGCGAACTCTATCGCCTCGAGTTCGCTCTCCGGGTGCCGCCTGCCCCCTTCCAGCATCCACCACTCCTCGCAGTAACTCGGGGGCATCAGCGGGTGGTTGTTCTCCATGAACTCCCCGAAACTGACCAGCATCTCGCCGTCGTCCAGGATCTCGGCCACCTGGCCGGCGATCCGGCGGGCCTCCGCTGCGTCGTCCACCCGGCGCACCTCTCCGCTCCGGAGTTTGACCGTCGGCCCCTGGATCGAGTCCACCGGCACGATCCCCGCCGCTTTCCCCGGGCGCTCGACCTTCATCTGGGTCCCGACCGCCAGGAAGTCGCCGAGGATGTGCATCGTCGCCGGGTTCAAGCCGGCGGCCGCAAACCCGGTGTTCCGCGCCCGGCCGAGGCGCAGCCGGAACCCGCCTTTGCGCATCGGGTAGGAAAAGACCGGCCGCCCGCCGATCAGGTCCCGGATATACTTGTCTTTCGGCTTGATCGCGGCGCTCGGATCGTCGTCGCTCTTCGGGCCGCCGCTGATCATCTCCTCGATCCAGTCCCAGCCCGCCATCTTCATCTTGCGGACGTTTTTTAAGACTTTGGGGGCTTTGAGGGCCAGCCCTTCCGCGACCACCAGCGCCATCCCGCCCCGGACGGTGTTCGTCTCCACCCGCTCCAGGTTCCGGTAGCCGCTCACCTCCTGCTGCTCGGTCGGTTCGCCGTCGATGCAGACGGGGCAGTTGGTGATGATCGTCCGGAGCTCCTTCTCGCTCGGGAGATACTGCAGGCTCATGATGTTGTTGTACTGCCGGATCTCCTCGATGTAGCGCTCCACCTCTTCGGGGCGGGGAATATAGCGGCCGATCCCGAGCGCCTGCCGGACGTAGTCGCCCACCAGCACCGAGAGCGCCTGCGCCGTGCCGCCGGCGCTCCTGATGGGGCCTGCGTAATAGATCTTTAAGTAATCGGTCCCGTCGTCGTTCTTCCCGAGGCTCACCTTCGCGATCCCCTCGGTCGGGGCGGCCACCACGCCCTCGGTCAGGAGCGCCATCGCACCCCGGATGGCGTGGTCGAGGATCTCCTCGGCCGTGGTCTCCCCAAACATCTTTGCCACGAAATCGTCGCCGATGTGAAGGGCCGCTTCTTCACGGGACATCTGCTGCTCGAGTTCGCGGAGCCTGGCCGCGATCCCCTTGTAGCCGAGAAGCGCCTCCACGCGGTCGGCGAGGTCGCTTGCTATAGGGATCTCGATCTCCGTCCTTGGATCGAGTCCGCGGGCCCGTGCGGCAGCGGCGAGCTGCATCGCGGACAGAAGCCCGGCTATCAGTTCATCGAAGTACCGGGCGGTAGCAGGTGAGACCTCCATACCTGAAGTATGCGCCCTTCACGCATTTAGAGGGCACGTTCCCGGGTGGGAGGCCCGGGTCCCGGGAGGGGCCTCAAAAGAAGAGTATATCAGAGAATTCCCGCTATCTTGATGATTCTCTCCCGGATTCCTTCCGGGGGGAGCATCTGGTCTACCTGCCCGGTCTCGAACGCAGCGCGGGGCATGGCGTGGATAGCGCAGGTCCGGAGGTCCTGCGAGAGCCTTGCTGCACCTCGTAGCAGGTCCTGCCCTCCGGGTTGCCGAAGGTCTCCCGGAACGCCCTGTTGGCGAACCGGAAGGTGTGGTCCTCTCTCTGCAGGGTGACATAGGCGGGGAGGGTATCCAGGACCGAGAAGAGGCGGCGGTGTTCGGCGTTCAGGGCTGCTTCCGCCTCTTTGTACCGGGTGATATCCGAGACCCGGCAGGATATGACGGCATCGTCGATGCAGCGCCCCCAGAGGACGAACCAGTGTGTTTTGCCGTCCCGGCCGACGAACTGCGTCTCGATGATCGTACTGCCCTCACCCGGTTTTGCCAGGGCGAAGAACCGTTCGCGGTCGTCGGCATACGGCCAGAGCCTTGAAGCCGGCATCTCCTGCAGGTCTTCCCGCGCATAGCCCAGGAGCTCCGCGAAGTCCTGGTTCGCATCCGCAATCGTCCTGGTCTCGCGCCTGAGGAGAAACGCACCGCCGGGACCCTGTCCCATGGCCTCCCGTTGGCGGGCCCGTTCCCGGGTCGAGTGCCCGACGGTCGAGGCGAGCGACGCAAGAGCAACCATGGCGATGAACGGGAGGAATATGACCGGATTAGGGTAGGCGCGGAGCGCCGTGATGCCGAGGCAGGCGAGCCCGAGCACGGTGGCGGCGACGATCCCCCTCTCGCAGTAGAGGTAGCCGGCCGTTACGGCAGGAGTGAACTACCCCCCGCTTTCGCAG
>DASQ01000092.1 GCA_002503885.1 Methanoculleus marisnigri
CCCTTCCACAAGTTCCGGCAGAAGCTGAAGAGCAAGTGCGAGGGGTATGGTATCCGGTTCGATGACTCGCACTCCGAGGCATACACCTCGCAGGTGGACGCTCTCGCGCTCGACCCGATCCGAAAACCGCCCTATGGGAGGAAGCGGCGGATCAAGCGAGGACTGTACCGGAGTGCTCTGGGCACCCTGATCAACGCCGATGTCAACGGCGCTCTGAACCATTTACGAAAGGTAGCCGGTGATTCCGTGGTTCCACGGATAATCGGTAGGGGCCGCGTCAACCGGCCCGTGCGAATAAGGACGTCTTTTGAACCGTCAACCTTCGCACCGATTAAATTGCAGCCCTGTGCCCCACAAGGGGCCCCGCTGCAAGCCCCCGGTTTTAACCGGGGGTAGTTGACGCCCTTCACTTAGTCGCGCTTTACACTCATCGAAGTTTTCGAACTCCGCTGCATATAAGTCGTGGCCACCCCGCGCTCACCCACCAGGCGATCCGCCCTCCCAGTGCCCGCACCCGGCACCAGAGTTAATATCAGGAGGAGCAACCTATTGGCAGAAGTGATGAATATGGTTTCACCGTTCATTCTGGTCAATCTCAAGACCTATCAGGAAGGTATGGGCAGCAACGCTCACCGGATCGCCGCTGCGGCCGAGACCGTGGCAAAAGAGAGCGGCGCCGTCATCGGCATCGCGCCGGTCTTCACCGAGATCCACCCGATGAGCCATCACTATGCGATACCCATCTACGCCCAGCATATCGATGCGATCGCCCCCGGTGCCCATACCGGCCATATTCTCCCGGAAGCGGTCAGGTCGGCGGGCGCACGCGGCACCCTGATCAACCACTCCGAACGCCGCCTCACCCTGGCCGAGATCGACGCCTGTGTTCAGGCTGCTCGAAGGCTTCACCTCGAGTCGGTTGTCTGCACGAACAACGACTCCACCAGCGCCGCCGCAGCAGCGCTCCGGCCCGACTACGTGGCGATCGAGCCCCCGGAACTGATCGGGAGCGGGGTCTCGGTCTCGAAAGCCGACCCGGGGATCATCGAGCGGTCCGTCAACGCTGTTTTGGCGGTCAACCCGGACGTCAGAGTCCTGACCGGAGCAGGCATCCAGTCGGGCGAATGCGTAAAGATTGCCGTCGACCTCGGGACCTGCGGCGTCCTCCTCGCGTCGAGCGTGGTCAAGGCCGACGATCCCGAAGCAGTCCTCCGGGACCTGGTCTCTCTGATCTAGAAGAGCCTACGTGATCAACGATATCAGGTCGTGCTTGGTGATGACACCCTGCACCTCTCCCTTCTCGAGCACGACGATTGCGTGGCTGTGGTGCAGGAGGTGGACGACCGTATCGATGGGCGCCGTCGGAGGAACCGTCGGGAACCCGGGCTCCATATAGTCCCGCACCAGTCTCCGGTGCGTCTGGTGAAGCCCCCCTTCTTCCATGGCATTCATGATCGCCGATTCGGATATGCACCCGACAGGCACCCTGTTCTCGAGCACCGGCAGCTGGGAGATGCCGTTCTGGCCCATGATCTCGACGGCACGGCTGACGGGGTCGTCCGGAGCGACGGAGAGCACGGGTGCGTTCATCACATTGGCCGCCGTGATCGCCGAGTGCTCCGCTGCCCGCAGAACTTCCACGATCCTGGCAAGCGTGCTCACCCTCGGGTCCACACTGCCTGCCTCGATCCGCGCGACCATGGATTGGCTGATTCCCGCCATACGGGCTACTTCTGCCTGCTTTAAGCCCATACGGAGCCTTTTTTCCCGCAGTTCAGCCGGGGTGGGTATCTCCATCTTATTACTATAGGTAATTTTTTTACTTATACGTTTGCCTGCATCTGCCCCGGGGCCAGTGCCGTGAGTGACCGGGGGGTTGCGCAGCCCCGTCGGGTACCCTTCCTGGAGAGGTTAATATACCACAGGGTGCATGAGAGGAGTATGGCCAGGGAGGAGGAGCAGCAGAACGTCCTCGCGAAGGTCAGGGATATACTCTCGACCTACCACACCAGGGATGCCGTCCGGAGCGAACTGGAGTTCCTCGGTTTTGCCGTCAAGGCGGAGCATGGGGACGTCATATCTATGGAGAACGCACCCGCCGAGATCTTCGTCCAGCTCTCCGTGAACGACCGGGACGAGATCTTCGACTCACACGTCGTGACGTTTGATGAGATCGAACTGAAACCGGGAGGAAAAGACTGAGAACTGATAAAACACGTTTCATCGAGAAGAGTTTCGCATTAGTAAGAGTGGGAGGAGTAAGCCTCCTTCTGTTCTGTGCGGCATTCAGCTAAGCGCCATACCTGGGCGGATACCAGACTATCCATATGCCCTATTCTGGCTTGCACCCGCAGGGATTCACCGTTTCACCGTTTCCCGCCGCTACGTTCAACGAGTTGCTTGCGCAGGATTCCCGCGCTTCTCGCCCCCGAAACGAGGGCTCTGTCGTTTCATCACTGACGGCGGGCCGTGTCGTTTCTGTGTCATAGCCGTGACTCTCGCCACCCGCACTTGCATGCGGCTGCGTATCTGGCCGGTGGGAGGACTTTCCTCAGCAGCACAGGATGTGCCACCGTCGGCCGCACTCTCCCTCTCCCATACACTATTTGGCGCAGAGAATATATACTCGTACGGGTGCTCCGCCCGGACTCTCCTTCAACACCCGGGCCTGCGGACCTTCTACGAAGGCTTCCGGACCGATCGCGCATCCGGCTATGAGATACATTTATATATCAGGTCCCGGGTCTTACCATTGGCGTTACCATGGGGGGGAGCGAAGTTTATCACCGCGGGGCTCGCGGGGCAGAGCGGGAAGACCCCCTGCGCAAGCTGGGGGATGGGAGCGGCGCCCCTTCGTCCGGCGATCCCCATGCCCCCACATCCCATA
>DASQ01000019.1 GCA_002503885.1 Methanoculleus marisnigri
AGGGTGTTCTTTTTGGTTTTCCTTCGGGCCATACTGGGATTCTATTTGTCCATTCATATAATTGTACTTTATTTTGTAACCTAACCTCCCGTAGCGATTAGGCGCACGGGACCATCTATTCTCACGATAGTGGCTCCTTTCACCATTATTCGCTTCCTTTCTCCCTTTTATGTCCGGCTTACTGAGGCGTAATGTGCCTATAAAATTTAGGCACTGCGATCCGCTTGGCCTTTCGATTCTAATTGGATTACAGAGATATTTCCGAAAAAAAGAGATTTATCACGGGATTGGTGGAACAATGCGCCTAACTTTTCCGGGAGTTTAGGTTGTACGCAATTTCCTGATATTTTCCCTTGTTGCCTGCTGTGTTATCGTCCTTCCTTCGAGTGCTCAGCCACCCGTAGGCGGAGACAACGGATGGTATGCAGTCAACTGTAACGTGAACGGAGCCGATGTCTACTTCGACAACGAGTACCAGGGCGCGATCGAGGCCGGCGTGCTGTACGTCCCGGTCTACACCACCGGAGCCCCCTACCAGACGTTCCGCGTCGAGAAGGACGGATACGCCACCTACTATGGGAGCATCACCTCCGTCCCCGGTAAGGGAGACGTATTCGATCTCTACGCGACCCTCAACCCGGTCCAGACCCCCGCACCGGCGCCGATCGGGGGAGATATCGGCTGGTACACCGTCCACTCCAACGTTGACGGCGTGACGGTCCAGTTCGACAACGATGTCAAAGGTGTCACCAGCCAGAACGTCCTCTCCGTGCAGGTCTATACGACCGGGACGCCCTACAAGACCTACACCGTGACAAAGGAAGGGTATCTGCCCTACACAGGCTCTATCGACCGGTTCCCCGCCAATGGCGAGACGGTCGACCTGTACGTGACGATGAATGCAGCGCCGGCACCGGCTCCCACGCAGAAGTCACCCCTCTCCCCGGCCCTGGCCGGCGGTGCCCTGCTGATTGTCGGGCTGCTGCTGGTTTCCGGGAGAAAGCAGAACTAACTCCCCAACTATTTTTGTGATTGCTGCCTTTCCGGGACCGGAGGGTCGGTAACTCTCGCCATGAGGATTATGCAGGCCTTCTGGGAACTCCCGCGCATGCGTCTCCGGATAGGATTTGCGGAACGGCAGCCATGGCATGCCTCTGTCCGGAGACAGGCGATCGAGCCTTCGGGTATGGGAACGTCCCCCTAATGTATCTTGTCACTTTATTTTAGGGATTTCGGCGTGTGGGAGCAGGCGCTATGCCCTCACGCAGAACAGGGAATTTTCGGCTCTGTTGAACCCGGATCCGTCTCTCCCGATGGCCGCACTCCGGGGGTACTCCGGAGCACGGCTTTCCACCGGGNNGGGGTACTCCGGAGCACGGCTTTCCATTGGGTATCGCCATGACTGCCCCCGCCCCCGGGGCGGGGGAGGAGGCCGGAGGCCGGGCGGGGTGGGGTTTACATGCTTCCTTAAGGGATGGAGACAGGGGAGGGGTCTCCCCCTCGCACCTATCGGTGCTCAAGCTCCCTCCGGTCGCACTCACCGTCAGCCCCACCCCCATGGCGATAAAAAGAAGTTGGCGGTATTACGCCCCGCTGATCTCCCGAATGATGAACAGCCGCCAATCTGCGCTGTAAAGCCCAACCGTCGTCCAGTAGGCTTCTTTCTGCACCACGCGGGAAGATCCGGTACTATAGAAGGAATACGTGGCATGCCCGGATCGGTTATCCGCATACGACCGGGCAAACTCCAGGATTTCGGGGAACCCTTCATACAGCGACTCGTTGAACGTCTCCTTCCCGACTTCTGCTGGATCCGGGTCGTAGAGCACCCTGCCGCCGGTTCCGGCGACCATCGCGGTATAGGGCGTGCCGTTCAACACGGGCTCGATCCTCTCCTTCAGGAACGGATAGGGATCGAAGGTGATGCTCGTTGCCCCGATCAGGCGTTCATCGGCCGAGAAGACGGGATACTGAATGATCGCCGCATATCCGCCCTCATGGAGCGGGACAACATCGGTCATGACCGGCACCTTCCGCTCAAACGTCGCCTTAACGACCGGTCTCTCGGATAAATCCTCTCCAACGAGCGAGCCGACCTCCCCGGGAACGGCAGCGAGACAGGTCCCGTTCCTCCCTATGGTGATAGCGGTGGTAACGGACGGGTCCGCCGCGAGGCTCTCTGCAAGCTGCGACTCGGCGCCGGCGCCGGAGATGCCGGAGACGGTCAGGTTCAGCGCCGTCTCCGCCACCTGTGCATCGAGCCCGAGAAGGGCACCGTCGATCTCGCCCTGCAGGAGACTCAGGAGAACGAGCATTTCCTTCTGTTCGACGGCATCAGCCAGTGAACTGTTGTGTGTATCTGTCTGGACGGGTGCGCCGATGCACCCGCATGCGCAGACACCAAGCAGCACGAGTGCGCACACCATACCAGGCGTCTTTTGCTTCACGATGAACCCTTCAACCGCCCTATATATTTCTAGTAGCAGGATCTGCATCCCGGTAGGTCCCCGAAAGATCCGTCGGGCGGGCATGGTGCCATCCGGATACCCCTCCTCGCCTCTGTTCGGAGTTGCCCGCCGAACTATTAATACCCGTCAGATCGTCGTCAACTACCCCCGGTTAAAACCGGGGGCTTGCAGCGGGGGCTCCTTGTGGGGCACAGGGCTGCAAT
>DASQ01000134.1 GCA_002503885.1 Methanoculleus marisnigri
TGACCTGGACCGAGGCCTCGCAGGAGGTGCCGCCGGGGAGTACCTGGAAGACGGCGTCCTGTGCTGCCGCCGGGGCACAGATCAGTATCAGCGCAAGGCAGAGAGCAGCGACTGCAGGTCCGCGTCGATCTCGAGGGGGGGAACGCATTGTCGTACCACTGTTTCTGGATCTTTTAAGAGATGACCGGTCACCACACAGACGATCCGCTCATCCTTATCGATCAGGCCGAGTTCGGCAAGTTTCCGTATTCCGGCGACTGAGGCCGCTGAGGCGGGCTCGACGCCGATGCCTTCCTTCCTTGCGAGATCCCGCTGCATGGCAAGGATCTCGTCATCGGTCACGGCCGCCGCCGTGCCACCGGTTGCGCGGATGGCGACGAGCGCCTTCTCTGCATTCACCGGGGCGCCGATCCGGATAGCGGTTGCAATGGTCTCGGGTGAGGTCTCTGGAACCAGCACGTCGAGGTTCTGTTCTATCGCCTTCACGAGCGGCTGCGAACCGGCCGCCTGGATGCCGGTCATCATCGGCAGCCGGTCGATGAACCCGAGGGCCTCAAGCTCCCGGAGTCCCTTGTAGACCGCGGAGATGTTGCCCGCGTTTCCGACGGGGAGGACCATCCGGTCGGGCACCTCACCGCCGAGCTGGTCGATAGCCTCAAACCCGATCGTCTTCTGGCCCTCCAGGCGGTAGGGGTTGACCGAGTTTAAGAGGTAGAGGCCCTGGCTGATGCAGAGCTCGTGTACCATCTCGAGCGCTTTGTCGAAGTTGCCGCGGATGGAGATGACCCGGGCGCCGTGCATCAGCGCCTGGGCGATCTTGCCGAGGGCCACCTTTCCCGCAGGCAGGAGGACGACGCAGGGGATGCCGGCCTTCGCCGCGTAGGCAGCGAGGCTTGCGGAGGTGTTTCCGGTGCTCGCACAGGCGACGGTCGTCATCCCGAGCTCGCGGGCCATACTGACGCCCACGGTCATGCCGCGGTCCTTGAACGAGCCGGTCGGGTTCATCCCCTCGTGTTTGGCGTAGAGTTCACTGAGACCCAGTTCTCTGCCGATATTCTTTAAGTGGTAGAGCGGGGTGCCCCCTTCCTGGAGGGAGACCGGTTCGCCCTGAACCGGGAGGAGCTCACGGTAGCGCCAGACCGAGAGGGGGCGCCGGTTCCATTCATCCCGGGAGACGTCGATGCCGTCCAGGTCGTATTCGACGGCCAGCAGGTGTCCGCAGCGGTTGCATGTGTAGATGATCTGGTCCGGGGTGTAGGTTGCACCACAATGAACACAGACGAGACGGTACATAGAAAACCGTTGATCGCCCGGATACGTATAGATATGGTATCGGGGGTCGGGACGGATCGCTTCACCGGTGCCGCCGCTCGCGCCGGACACGGGAGACGAGCACGAAGAGCAGCCAGATGAGAGGAGTGCCGACGAGTGCGAGGCGCCCGAGTTCCTCTGGTGATGTGGTGATCAGGAACGGTGCGATGAGCATCCCTGCCGCCGCTGCCGCAAGCACGATGGCGAAGGCAGTCGGGCGCACCTCAAAGTCCCCCTCTGCCCGGATGCGGCCCGCCACCCGCTGCCGGGAGAAGGGGTAGAGCCAGGCGATGCCGGCCGGGGTGCAGGAGTCCTCTACGAGGTGGAGGACGCACCCCACAAAGAATGCGCACCCGAAGGCCGGGAGGAGCACGAGAGGCTCCCCAAGCCAGGTGAGGATGAGGCCCAGGTAGCCTCTGAGGATCAGGGAGGTCAGCCCGACACCCGCGAATGAGTGGAGCAGCCCGCGGTGCCGGTGCCGGTAACTCTTCCGGAGGAGCAGCGAGAATATCAGGGAGAGCGGGTAGTAGATGAGATACCTGATGGTATAGCCGAAGATCGGAAGCACCACGGCAAGACCGTTTAAGACCTGCCCTTTCTTCCCTTTTATTCCGCCTATTCGACCGTTGAATATCGCTGCGTCGACGGCATCCGCGTCCGGCGCAAGCGATCCGATGAAAGTGCCGAAGAGGAGGACGGCGATCAGGGCCGGGTCGAGGACGGGAGCCCAGGGAGCAATAAGAAGTCCGGCCGTGGCGAGACTGAGAGATACGTGCTGGTCACCCCGCATGGAATATCTCTACAATTTAGAGAGTAGACTGTGATAAAGGTCCCTTCTGCGGTCCGAAAGTGAAGGAAGCCTTAGTTGGGCTTCACGGACCGCTGCCGGGTCGACTTCGACGGAGAGGAGTTCTGAGCCGGCCCCGCACCGGCCGATGACGGTGCCGTCCGGGTCGGCGGCGAGTGACCCTCCACAGTAGATCTCGCCCGGCGCGCCGGCGGTGTTGACCCCTGCCACGTAATATCGGTTATCAAGAGCTCGTGCGGGGAGCAGGGTCTCCCAGTGAGGCAGCCGGCAGCAGGGCCATGCGGCCGGCACCAGCATGCACTCCACCCCGGCGAGCGCGTAGACCCGGAAGAGTTCCGGGAACCGGAGGTCATAGCAGACGGCAAGCCCGAATCTCGTCCCGTCGACCGTGAAGGTGGCGATCCGGTCGCCTGCCGTGTAGTTGCAGTCCTCTCCGTCAGGAGAGAAGAGGTGAATCTTCGCGTAGGCAGCGAGGAGTTCGCCGTCTGCACCGAGCACCACGGCGGTGTTCCTGGGGCGGCGCCCCCGCACCGCTTCGACGATCGAACCTGCGATTGTGATGCCGTTCTTTTGCGCCATCTGCCTGAATGCGGCAGTGAGCGGACCCTCCAGGGGCTCCCCGGACCCCGGTGGGATCTTCGCCGACCACCCGGTAACAAACTGCTCGGGAAAACAGATGAGTGACGCCCCGGCCGCTGCGGCCTCTTCAGCCATCCGGCCGGCTGCATCAAGCATCCCCGCCGGGCTGCTCTGGCCGCCGGCAATCTGGGCAAGCGCTATCTTCGTCATCGTTGGGATGGGCTGGTGTGGCCCCTGCAGGAGAGAAGAAGCATGGTGGCGCCGATGACGACGAGGGCGGCGAGTGCCACCATGACGTACGGGGCGAACGGGATAACTACTGCGAACATCTGCGCCCCGATGAGAATTCCGCCTGCAATGATGCAGGTGCTGATCAGGACCGCTCCGGGAAGCGTAAGGTCGGTTGTCATGCGGGGACTCCGGTGAGTACGGGGAACGCTGCTCTGATTCCGATGAGGATGAACTGGACTGCAATCGCGATGAGGAGCATACCCATCAGCCGGTTCACGGCGCGGTACTCGCGCTGGCCGATGCGCCGGACGATGACGTCGGAGCGTTGCATCATGTAGTAAGTGATCCCGATGGACGCGCCGGCAGCGAGCGGTACGACGGCAATTGCGGCGAGACTCATGCTCATCGCCTCGTTCATCAGCACGATCGCGGTGGTGATGGCGCCGGGCCCCGTGATCATCGGGATTGCAAGCGGCATGACGGCGATGTCGTCCGCGTCCTGCCCCTCGTACTTCTCGGTAGCGGTCATCTTCGTCCGTGAAGTCTTTGCGTAGACCATGTCCATACCGATCCCGAAGAGGAGGAGGCCGCCTGCAATGCGGAAGGCTTCGATGGAGATGCCGAAGAGCTGCAGGATCCAGCCGCCCGCGACGGTAAATATCAACAGGATTACCAGGGCGAACTGGGTTGCATCACGAGCGACCTTGAGTTTTGCCCCCTCGTCCATCGTGCCGGTGAGGGAGACGAAGATCAGGGTGGCTGCGAGCGGGTTCACTACGATGATGATCGAAGAGAAACTCAGCAGCGCAAAACTCAGGAGGTCTACCATTCGTGATCAGGTATGCGACAGGTCCGATATTAGCACTTGTGGTTTAGAGGGGGGATGGGTGATCCGTTTCTCCGGAAACCTGCTCCGGAGAAGATTTTTTCCCGGCAGGTCGCGTTGGTGTGGGGTTATCCCTGCGGGTGCTTCGCTGACGGCTTGCGGTTCGGTGGGGACGGGCTTTATCTCCGCGGGGCTCGCGGGGCAGAGCGGGAAGACCCCCTGCGCAAGCTGGGGGATGGGAGCGGCGCCCCTTCGTCCGGCGATCCCCATGCCCCCACATCCCATATCTCTATGATAGAGGACCGCCTATCCTGAATGAGAGAACCTGCAGGAGAGTTTTCAGATGCACCTTGCCACGAAAGTCAAGATTCAGGTGACGCCTGAACAGGCCGATGTGCTCTGGCATCTCTCTGAAAAGTGTCGGTTACTCTACAACTTTGCTCTTGCGGAACGGAACCAGAACAATCAGGAGAACAAAGATCGGCCCGACAAGCAGCACCTCGGGTACGTCCAGCAGGCCAACGCTCTCCCCGACCTGAAGAAGAAGTATCCCGAGTATACGTGGGTCTATTCCAAGGTTCTGCAGACCACGCTCAAATCGCTGGACGACAACTTCAAGTCGTTCTTTGCACTC